>JAIPJV010000115.1 GCA_021734005.1 Fidelibacterota bacterium | reverse complement strand
CACGTTTTATACGGTCCTTTAAAATATAATATATCAAAGCCCCTAACCCAAATCGCATAATAATAAACAGAGCTATTATTCCAATTATCCCGGAAAAATTGTGGAGAAAAACATCACGATTGACACCGATAGTGATGTAAAAAAGCAGTCCGTAAGATAAATTGACAACAATCTCAGTAATATCATCGCTGAGTATTTTTTTGCGGGAATTAATATAAACTAGGGCACGGGAGAGGAGGAAGGGAATCACGATAACCAGTCCCAGGATTTTGAGGATACGAGTGATTGTTACCGATTCACCAAAAAAGAATAACGTCAAAGCAGGAATAATCACCAGACTGACTAGATAGCCCATTACTTCGGCAATGAAACCGGTATTGATATTGCCTTTTAGGATGTAGATCAGGGAAATTATGCCGACTGCCGGAGGCATGATGCCAAGAATTATGACTGCATTCTGATAGAGAGGCTTTTCAACCAGGACAAAAGCAAGGAAGATGTAAAGACCAGTTAATATTATATAATTCACTCCAGTCAGGTACAAAGCCCTCTTCCAATCCTTAATATCCAGCTCGCTAAATCGAAAATTAATCAGAGAAAAAGTCATCATGGTCATCAGACCCGGCACAATCAGAAATTTAATCTTATTGGCCCAGATTGGTAGAACAAATCCGAGTAGCACAGCTGTTGCAAATACCAGATTTGTGTTTCTCAATATTTTACTCAATTTCATTCAAAACTTCCTGTTAAAATTGTTCTGCATATCCGCAAATATAGAGGATATAAATACAATAATGAAGGAACTTTTATATTTGCCAGATTCGATTTATCGGCACTTTAAAATGCTCCTACTTAATCAATTTTTAACAAACCAGCCAGTTATACGAGCAGGTGCGCTCCGCCTTGACTTTCCAATCTTATTTAAGTATATTGGCCGGCTTACGTTTAAACTTGAGGTAATTAATGCTGCAGCTGGAAAATGTAAAAATGGAATTCGGCCATAACGTCCTTTTTGAGGATGTTAACCTGTCTTTGAATCCCGGTTCCAGATATGGTGTGGTCGGAGCCAATGGTTCTGGCAAAAGTACACTTCTCAAATTAATTGCCGGAAAAATTGCTCCTATTGACGGTGAGATTCGCTACCCAAATCGCTACAAAATCAGTTTTTTGGAACAAAATCAATTTGAATTTGAAAAATATGATATTCTGGATGTGGTCTTAATGGGCCGTCCAAAAGTCTGGGAATTGTTAAAAAAGCAAAGCCATATCGAAAACATAGACAATATTTCTACTCAAGAGGGACATGAACTGGCTAAAATTTCGACAGAATTGGAGCGGCACAAAGGCTACGGCGTAGAAACAAAAGCAGCATCTATCCTTCATGGTCTTGGTTTAGAAAGCAATCAACTGCATAATAAAATGAAGACTCTTTCTGGTGGATATAAATTGCGGGTTCTATTGGCTCAATGCCTTTTTTCCCAACCTGATATTCTGCTTCTGGATGAGCCCAATAACCATCTTGATCTACAATCTATTGCCTGGTTAGGAAACTACCTGGAGCAATTTCATGGAATTGCTGTTGTTGTTTCCCATGACCACCATTTTCTGAATCATGTTTCCACTCATATTCTGGATATAGATTACGAAACTATTCGAATGTACAATGGAAATTATGAATATTTCAAAAAAGAGAAGAAAAAAGAACGGGCCAGAAAAAAGCAGGAAATTGCCAAGCAGGAAAAGAAGAAAAAAGAGATGGAAGAGTTTATCAATAAATTTAAAGCCAAAGCCACAAAAGCCCGCCAGGCCTTGAGCAAGAAAAAGCAGATGGAAAAGATGGAAGAAATCGAAATTAAACGCTCTTCCAGGCAATCACCGATTTTTACTTTTCGGGAAGCGGGAAAATCGGGGCAAAAAATTGTCTATATTGATTCTTTGAATAAGGCTTTTGGCGATAAACAGGTTCTCCGTAATTTAGATCTTAAGATCAAGCGGGGTGACAGAATTGCTATTTTGGGGCCCAATGGAATCGGCAAGACTACTCTTCTAAAAATATTGATCGGAGAACTGGAAAAAGATGGCGGTACAATTGACTGGGGACAAAATATTTCCTATGGTTATTATGCTCAGGATCATTCTGAGCAAATTCCCGACAAGTCCACTCCCTATCAATGGCTGGAAGATCAATTTCCTCTTGAATCAATTGGAACCCTTAAAGGCAGTTTGGGGAAAATGCTTTTTTCTGAAGAAGATATGGACAGGGTGACAGCTTCTTTGAGCGGCGGTGAGGCTGCTCGACTGGTTTTTGCCCGCCTTACTCTCCAAAAAACCAACCTTCTTATTCTGGATGAACCGACCAACCATCTTGACCTGGAAAGTATCGAAGCTCTGGTTGAAACTTTGAAAGGTTACTCCGGAACTATCATCTTTGTCAGCCATGATCGTTATTTTGTTGACCGGCTCGCTGATCAAATTTTTGAAATGACACCAACTGGTTACCAATATTTTTCCGGTAATTATTCCCAATTTCTCAACAGTAAGGGTCAGGATTATTTGAACCGTGATATTGATCTGAGTATTAAAGACAGCCAACCGCAAACCGATAAATCATCAGAGAAAAAGAAACAATACGTTCAGGAACGGCGCACACGGAAAAAAGAACATTCCCGCTTAAAGAAAAAAATTGGCCAGCTGGAAGAAAAAATCCATACTCAGGAAAATCGATTAGAAGAGATTGACGACGAACTTTTTTCTGAATCGGCCAGTTCAGATCACAACAAGCTGGAACAATTAAGCCAGGAAAAAGAAGAAATTGAAAATTCTTTGATGGATTTGATGGAGAAGTGGGAAAAATATCATCAAAAATATGAAGATTTGGAAAATGTTCTTCAAGAATTCGATGAAAAAATTGCAGCTTTAAAAAATTAAGCAAAATAGCCCCGACTCTGAAATAGAATCGGAGCTATAGGCAATTATAATTTGTAAAATTTTTATTTAAAAATCAGACCAATACTTACAGTACCGGACAGATATTCACCTTTGGCAACCTCAAGATTCAGATAAGTGAGGGGAATTATCTGGGCAGTCAATCCGGCTGTCATTCTGAATTTGTTATCGCCTTCAAAATCAAATTTCATAGGCATATCTTCGTCCATACCGGGCACCTGATCGGCCATAAGTGTATATTCCAGAGTGGCTTTGGTTTGATCCATACCAACTCCTGCATAGGGTGAAAATTTGAATAGGAAGGGAAGTCCGATGCTTTTGCCAACTTCAAGGTGGTAATTCATATTTTGAACATCGAAGAAATCACCAACTGCCAGTTTTTGATAAAAGCCACCAACGGTAACATCTACAATTGGCACAGGTATGGATTTTCTCAGACCGCCGCCATAAAAAGTCAACTTGCCAACATCGGGAATGTTATACTCGGGGAATCCTCTCCCTGTGATTTCCAATCCAATAAAAGGCAATCGCAAATTGGCCTGAAGGGCAGTTGTCGGTATAGCAGCAGCATTAAGACCGTCGGGAAATTTAAAATCCGGAATTTTTGTGGCAAAGCTATTCTGGCCGGAAAAGTAATTTTCCAGAGCTGTTCTATATTGATCAGGATTAGACACACCCTGGTCACTGAGTTTGCCAATTAATTCATTGATGATCTGATCATCAGTTTTTCTTGAAATCGTAGTGCCGTCCTTGTTGCTGGCAATAGTTGCCGTTTCATCAGAAGCTGCCTCTGTATCATAAACATCTCCATAGCCCATTTCTACTGTTGGCAATGCGCTATTGGCCTGGCTCAGATCAAAAGGAATTGTGCTGGAAGGTAAAGTATATTTAAAGCTTTTGCCTTTATCGGGAACAATAGCAAAACTGGTAACAATACCGATGTCAAAGCCGACGGGTATCAATTTGCCTGGACTTACACTGGCCTTTTTGTATAATCCTGAGTTAGCTGCAGTTCCAAATCCAGTCAGAAGAGGGCCAACATACCCTTTGGCATTATCCTTGGCTAAACTACTTATATCATCTTTAAAATCTCCTGCCTGAATTACAGTAACTGCTGCTAAAGAAACTATGAGCAAAATAATGAAAATTCTTTTCAGCATGTCTGTGCTCCTTGTATTAATTATTATGTAGGTATTATAAAATACGAAATTATCAATAAAATATATACACTTATTTTATAAAATGTGATTTATTTCTCATTGCAATATAAATAAAAATATGGTATATTCAGCGATGATATGTTTATCTGGAGTGGTTATGAAAGACATTTCAAATAATTGCTACTCATTTAATTGCTTTCCGCTCCTCTGCTGAAAAAATATTGGCAATCTGGAATTGAATTCTGATAATAGGATCTCAACTATTTTTATTACAAAATTACATGGAAATAATACCGAAAAGTCAGCCTTTAATTAATCTAACTTTATAAATTTTTTCTTTCAGTTTTTTTGAAATTCCATTAACTGATTGAAGAGGTTAACATAATGAAAAAGAAAAATAATGACAATCTCGACCGTTGTGTAAAAGAAGCCGGAATCCAATACCACAAAATGGAAGTTCACAAATGGATAAAAAGTCAAAAGCTCGGTTTTGATATTGGTGTTCCAGGTTTTGCAGAATGGGCAAAAGAACATGGTGGCGATACACGTGACTGGATTTGTACTCTAACTGATGATGAAGTTGACCACATTTTTGATCAATTACCCGATAGAATTAAAACAAGAGTATATAAGAAATGTAAACAGAATTAATCCTAAACTATGGGAGGGGTATGATGGCTGATGACAAGCAAACTAAACTTCCGGATAATGCCTATCGGAAATTGGAAGAAGGCGAAGAATATGTGCCTGTAACCGGGCCAAAGCAGATTGTACCAGAAGTGACCAAATATTCACTTTTCTGGGGTCTGTTTTACTCTGTTGTCTTTTCTATGGCTGCTGCCTATCTGGGCTTAAAAATCGGACAGGTTTTTGAAGCAGCTATTCCAATTGCTATTCTGGCTGTTGGTGGCTCTGTTATGCTGAAAAAAAGCAAAGCCCTTCAGCAAAATGTAATTATTCAATCAATTGGAGCATCCTCCGGAGTGGTTGTAGCCGGAGCGATTTTTACAATTCCCGGACTTTACATTTTGGGGCTGGAAGTAACTTTTCTGCAAATTTTTCTGGCCTCCTTTTTTGGCGGCGTACTGGGAATCCTGTTTTTAATTCCTTTTCGAAAATATTTTGTCAAGGACATGCACGGCGAATTTCCATTTCCTGAGGCCACAGCAACTACTGAAGTGTTGGTTGCTGGAGAATCAGAAGGGAACCAGGCAAAAATTCTTCTATCTGCTGCTGCTGTTGGTGGAATTTATGACTTCTTTATCTCAGGTCTGGGATTCTGGAAAGAAGTAGTCTCTACAAAGGTATTTGAATGGGGTCAGACTCTGGTAGACAAAACCAAACTGGTTTTCAAAGTCAATGTTGGCGCCGCTGTAATGGGTCTTGGATATATTGTTGGCCTACGGTACGCTTTGATAATTGCCTCCGGTTCTTTTCTGGCCTGGTGGGTCTTGATTCCATCTGTTTATTTTATTGGTCAATATATACCAGAACCTATTATGCAGGCCGAGCAATTAATCCGCAATATGGAGCCTCAGGCGATTTTCAATAATTATGTTCGGCATATTGGAATTGGTGGAATTGCTTCTGCTGGTATTATTGGTATTTTGAAATCTTCCAAGATCATTGTCGGTGCTTTTAAATTGGCAGGCAAAGAATTATTTGGCGGCGTTGTTTCTGAAGAAGAAGGCGCAGTTCCTCGCACTCAGCAGGACATTCCCATGAAAGTTGTTGCCGGCCTCTTATTTCTCTCTTTTGTTGGCCTGTTTGCCTATTTTCTATTCGGCGTAGTTCAACTCAATGTCTGGCATGCTATTGTCGGCCTTCTCATTGTTCTTATTATTTCCTTCTTGTTCACAACCGTGGCTGCCCGGGCAATCGCCATAGTAGGTACAAACCCTGTTTCAGGAATGACTCTGATGACCTTGATTCTCTCCTCTGTAATACTAGTTAAAGTTGGCCTGTCTGGAAAAAGTGGAATGCTGGCCGCGCTGTTGATCGGTGGTACAGTCTGTACTGCTCTTTCAATGGCCGGTGGTTTTGTAACTGATCTCAAAATCGGTTACTGGCTGGGAACAACTCCCAGGACTCAGGAGAAATACAAATTTTTGGGAACTCTTTTTTCTGCTGCGTCTGTCGGTTTTGTAATTCTCGTACTGTATAAAACCTATGGGTTTGGACCTGGCCCGGATCAACTGGAAGCTCCTCAAGCTTCTGCCATGGCTGCTGTATTGAAACCGCTAATGACTGGTTCACCTGCTCCCTGGCTACTCTATCTAGCCGGTGCAATTCTCGCTCTAATCCTGGATTTTTTGAAAGTTCCTGCTCTTGCATTTGCTTTAGGTATGTATCTGCCAATTTATCTGAATACACCGATTCTAATTGGTGGTCTGATTGCCTACTTTGTAAAAAAGAGCGCTGAAAGTGAAGCACTTTCCAAAGCCAGAGAAGAAAAAGGTCGACTGATCGCTTCAGGTTTTATTGCCGGAGGTGCTATTATGGGCGTTGTTTCTGCCTTCATAGTATTCTTTGGTAAAAAGATCTTTGGATCAACCTGGTCCTTGAAAGCTGCTCTGGGTACAACCCATTGGGCTGAATCTACTGGCGGCGAGATTCTTGGTTTTGCTATGTTCGTGCTTCTATGTATCTATTTTTACTGGGACGCTACTCGCGCCAAACAAGAATAAAAATACTCTTTATAGATAATTGTTAACCT
>JAIPJV010000002.1 GCA_021734005.1 Fidelibacterota bacterium | reverse complement strand
GATATAGGCCAGTATAATAAACTATGGCGAGCCATCAGAGTGATTGTGGCCTTAATGTCTGAAAATCTTTTCCCGGACTGAAATTCCAGTTCTACATGATAACCAACTACTCCCCCAATATTGGTGATCTTCTGGTCAGAAGGTTTGGTGAGATCGATCAAACTATTAATCGCTGCCTGAGCAATTCGATAATTCTTTTTACGTCCGTAGAAATATCCCCAGACCAGAATTAACGATATGCCAATAAAAATATAAAATAAAGTTGTATTGATCATTTTTGCTATCTGAAGTTAATAAATTAGATTATATTTTATTCATTTTGATAATTTTTTGCAAAATCAATGATAAACAAAATATTAAGGATGAACATCACAATTTCAATGATCAGAACCGTGATTCCGGTGGCTGGATTTTTAGCGATTGTGGAGGGAAGTACAACTACGCTGAACCAGATAATAGCAGCCGTGACAGTCACCCACAAAATCAAAGCTGGAATCAGGGCAATTTTTATTTTATCAGTTTTAACCTCTTTTTTGAGCCAGATTGCACCGGTTAGTAGAGCAACAGATGCTATCAACTGATTTGCTGTACTAAATGACGGCCACAGGATTGTGAAATTTTTACTCCAGGCCAACCACATCCCAATTGCAGCAGGAATTGTAGAAGCCACCCATTTATTCGTGAGGAAATTGTAGATGCCTTTGGCCTTGTTTTTCAGAGGAGCCATGATTTCACTAATTGTATAACGAGCCAGCCGATTGGTAGTATCTAGAGTGGTTAGAGCAAATGAGGCCACCCACATTCCGGCCAGAACTGTTATAATTTTGTGGGGAATAAATTTGAGGAAAGTGGAACGCACCATTTCAGCGTAGGAATGGGTAAACATGGTTGCTTTAGGATAATTGGCCATCATGGCGTCAGTGTATTTGGTGGCCCAGTTAGTGATATTCAGATTGCTGCCAGCATCTTTCAGAAGTCCAAATCCAAAACCAGCAATAGCGATAATAACAATAGTTGAAAGAAGCCCTTCAGTCAACATTCCACCATAGCTGATCGGCAAAGCGTCGGTTTCTTTTTTTAATTGTTTGGAAGTTGTCCCCGAACCTACCAGAGAATGAAATCCGGACAAAGAGCCACAGGCAATTATCAAAACAATAGCCGGCCATAAAGGGGTAGGTTTGCCATGAGAAATTATAGCAGAAAACCTGGTAAAGGCTGGCATTGTCAACTCGTGCAAACTAAATAAAGCGGCCACTCCTCCAATCAGCAAACCAGCATACAAAAGCCAGGAATTCAAATAATCCCGGGGCTGCAGTAAAATATTTACCGGTATTGAAGATGCAATTATAATGTAGAAAAATAAAATGGCAATCCAGCTATTCCAGCTCAAAGAGATTGGTAATTTAATGCCTAGAAACATTGAGAGTACCAGCAATATAATTCCGATTACAGTCGAAATCACCAAATTCCATTTCAATCTGTACATCATAAATCCCAGCAGCAGAGCCGAAATAATTATAAAAATATAGGAAGAGGCAACTGATGGATCATGAATAAACATTCCCGTAATGACAGCACCAAAGGCGGCAATCACCAGAATCAATAGAAAAAATACCAGCCAGTAGAAAGTGGTTCCTGTTCGTTCAGTGATCAGATCAGAAGCCACAAATTGAATAGATTTACCCTGATTTCGCACTGAAGACATCAAAGCCAGATAATCATGAACTGCGCCCATAAAAATATTACCCAGCCAGACCCACAAAATGGCTGGCAACCAGCCCCAGGCCATTGCCAAAACAGGCCCGATGATCGGTGCAGCACCAGCTATAGAAGCAAAATGATGTCCAAACAATACCGACCGCTTAGCCGGTATATAATCGACTCCATCATAATGAGTGTGAGCCGGCGTTTCATTCTGATCACTACAATTGACCACCCGCTCTAATTTCTTACCATATAAAAAATAGAGAGCAATGTAGATAGTAATGCCGATTAATAAAATTATAGTAGTGATAACGAACTCCCCTCTTTATGCTTGACCAGAGACAAAATAAATTAATCTCCATGATTAAAAATCCCAAATAGTTTTATGGATTTAACCGGCCTTATTTATTTTTAAAATTAAGGAGAGATACTCCGGATATTCCCGTCCTGGTTTTGTAAAGACTATTGGTTTCCACTTCAGTGAGATAAAGAGTTTTTAAATCCTTGCCAGCAAATGCGAGATTGGTTGGTTTTGCACCGGGAGTCTTTACTTTTTCAATAATTTTGCCATTAGGCGAGATCACATACAAAGTCCCACTCCCAAAATGAGCGACATACAGATTGCCCTTTTGATCAATGGCAATTCCATCGGGATCGCCATTTGGGAGTTCGACAAATATTTCTTTTTGGGATAATTGTCCGGGGCTGTTAACTCTGTATTTGACAATTCTATTAAGAGCCGACTCACATACATATAATTCAGTAAAATCCGAAGTGAAGGCGATACCATTGGGAAAGGCAAGGCTGTCATCCACAAGCACAACTTTTTTGTCTTTATTTCTGATGCAGAATAATCTTCCATCCAGTTTATCTGGTCCATAACTCCTTGGATCAGTGAAATATAGATTGCCCTTTTCGTCGAAGGCAAGGTCATTAGGTCGGTTGAAATTTTTGGACTGATATTTAGAAGCATATTTTTCTAATTCACCTTCCATCGATATTTTTAATATCATGCCTATTCCATATTCGCAGGCATATATATGACTCTCGAAAATAGCCAGGCCATTGGTTTTCTGAAAAGTTTTTTTACCAGCAATTAAAAAAGTATCAAGTCCACTCTTTCCATACCGAGCGATCCAGCCACCATTACAATTAGAAAAAAACATATTACCTTTTCCATCCCGAACAGGTCCTTCGGGAAATTCCAATTCTCCTGCAACTTTTTGCCAGGTAAAACTATCTGGAAATATTTCGCCAATTTTTGAAGATTTTTTTGGTGAACAACTGATAAAGAGGAGCAATATTATTAAGGCTGGAATCAAGTTCACCAGGTTATTATTTCGGAACATGCTTCCTCCTCTGATAATGAATTATTTTATAAAAGTTATCGGTTTGGATAAGCTTTTATCTCTAAACTGGATGGCAATAAAATAGATACCGGAAGATACATTAGCACCACTGTAATTTTTCCCACGCCAATAAATTTTATGATATCCTCTCTCCAGAAAACCATTAACCAAGGTGGTCTGGACTTCGCCATTAATGCCTATAATTTTCAGTACAACCTGCCCATCATCTGGAATTGCAAATTCTATTTTAGTACTGTTGTTAAAAGGATTGGGATAATTGCCAAAAAGCTTGAATTTTTGTGATAATGGGACTGATTCTGAAGCAACATCTTCAATACCTGTCAGCTGGCTGCTATCTTTTGGATAAAAAGTATAAGCAATCCCACCTTTATCAAACCATGATTTTGATAGAGAGTATTTACTGAACTTATAGGCATAGCCATCACTTTGAGCCGGATCATGCACAATTGGCCTTCCATTTTCATCAAAACCAGCCAGCATCATTAAATGCCCAGAATATAATGGCGGTCCCACTGACATGGCAATACGGCCTCCCTGAGCAAGGATTGCACGAGCAGCACTTCAGCTTCGATAGCGGGTGACGGCACCATCCAGGCCATATTGAGAAGCATTCTGGACTACTCGCGGCCAAACTCCAAATAAACCATAATAGGGATCCTGAGTATCTCGAGCAAAATCAAGAGGATCCACAGCAATATCATAACTTTTTAAAATCATAGCCACCGACGTAGGCGAACAAATACTCCCACCAATTTGATCATCAATATCATATTGATGCAAAAAATCCGTATCAATAAAAATTTCCTCAGGATCGTCATCAACAAGTTCAGGAATGCTAATGCTATTTGTTGTTCTGGTATCACTAACGAAAAAGCTCAATCTATGGATAGTAGGCGAAGGGTAGTCATTATTGGTGCGTTTCATCATGATTTTGAATTGCCACTCTTTTTCATAGCCATTCAATTTAACATAATCATAATCAATGTATCCGCCAGCATAGGAAGTGGATCCGTAAGAAGACCAGATATAATTTTTCCAGAATCCAACTGTCAGCCAGGGTGACCAGGAATCTCCATCAGGAAAACGCATCTGAACAGCGAAAGCAGAACTTTTATCCGGTGCTGAGCCATTCCAGGAGGGCAAGCCCCGATTGAAATAATCATCAGAATTTTGCGCTTCCAGAATAATATAACCATTAAGCTTACCATCCTGAAGTTGAAGTGCTGTTGTATCAGAATTATAGGTGATCCCGCTAACTTCTTCAGCATTTTGCAACATAGCCTCAACATCAGTGATGGTGATGAATTGGTCGGGGAAGTTGGCAAGAGTTGTAAATGGAATGGTAATTATCCAAACAAAGATGAGCAATTTATTTATTATTTTCAATGTTTTGTCCATTTTGTTCAATAAAGTTAAATTTAAATTTTATATATTAATCTAAGTCCTTATTTGATAGGTAGTAATAATAATTTTTAAGTTTGGAGTAAATCTATAAAAAAATCCTCCTTGTTATACCATTAAGCATAACAAGGAGGACTAAATTGATTTAAAGGTTCTTTAATATTATCTGAAACTTAGAGATATTGCAACTCGCTGAGTTTTTTCTAATAATCCATAATCAAGATAGGCATAGTCAACTGTAACTTTCAGATTTCTGTTAATATCATAATTAATCCCGGCTCCAAAAGTTAAACTACCAGAATTTCCAACTGGAGAATCACCGGCAAAGATACTATTACCCCAGTGGCGGATTCCACCGCGCAAGGCTAAGAAATTATTCCAAACAATTTCAGTTCCAAAGTTAACATATTCATCTACATCATTAGGGTGCACTGCATCAAGAGCAGTGGTAACTTTTAGGAATGGATTGTTAATAACATCCATAGCCAGACCCACTCTAAATATAAGTGGTATAGGCCATTTCTCTGTTTCCATAAAGGCATTTATGTTATCATTATTACCAGTTGCTTCCTGGTCAGGATCATATTGAAACGAAGCATCGCGCCCTGTCAGCTGCATATTAGGCCCGAAGTTTGAAATGCTCATCCCAATTTTCATTCCATGGAATTGGGTTTTATATAATGTACCAATGTCAAGAGCCATTGAATTGGCACTCATATGCCAGATCTGCTGTCGAATAAATTTACCTGTAAAACCTATTGAGAAGCGGTCTGTAAGGTCACGGGCAAAAGAACCAGAAACAGCTAGATCACCGGCGGCAAAGGACTCACCTGTTCCATCCGGTTGCATTTCTGTTCTCACATCCATCTCCCCCATACTAAGAGAAGTCAAACTTGCACCAATAGAACCTATACCTGGTAAATTAATTACAGCCGCACCATAATCATGAGATATTCCAGCAAACCATTCTTTATGATTAAAAGAGACACTATTGTATCCTATTTTTGTAATGCCAGCTGGATTCCAGTATAATGCGGTAGCATCATCGGCAACAGCAACAAAAGCATTTCCCATTGCTGCAGCACGCGGCCCTACTTCTATTTTTAGAAATTGGGCACTTGTGGTTGCCACTTTTGACTGCCCTATTAGACCAGTGGCTAAAAAAGCTAGACTTAATACGAGTATAAAATATTTTCTTATCATCACTTGCTTCCTCAGTTACTTATTTAACAATTGCAAACTTACCAATCTTGGTGCCATAGTCTTCCGTCTCAACATGATAAACATAGACACCATAAGCAATTTCAAGATTATCTTCGTTGAGCAAATTCCAGGAAACAGCACCATTGAAAATATTATTTTCGATTGGTATAGTTTTCACAAGTTCGCCATTCACTGTAAATATTCTAATCGTGCCTTTATTGGGAAGATTGATAAAGTAAATTCTTCTTTCACCTCTGCCAGTCACAAAATCAGGTTTCGGTTCCCATACAGCTGTGGCAACATAAGGATTGGGAACAACGGCAATATCATCAAGTTCCTTCTTGGCTTTTTCTTCTGCCACTTGGGCCGCATCTGTATTGAATCTATAAACATCAAGATGAGAGAAAGGTTTCTTCGTACTGATTCTTAAACGGTCACCAGGCTCAGGATTATAACTGGCCCAGCCTTCATCCTCAGAATAATAATCCAACCCATTAATATTACCTGCATACAGTTTATTAGTTATTTCATCATGATAGAGGGAAATAACATCATCATCAGTTAATTCACCACTTGCTACAGAAAGATGGTCAAAATTACTACCGTCATCGGTTTTATATAATCCTTTTATGTCATCGCTTCCATTAACCGCAACATAGAGTGCACTTTGATACTCTTCAAGTGCATAGATAATATTATCAGAAATAGGAGTGCTACCAACATTTTCCAGTTGCGATCCTCTATAAAGTCCTTTGTCTGTGGCTACGTAAACCTGACCACTCCATTCAACAAAATCATTAACATTTATATTCTCAAGAGTTGGTGACCAGTTTCCATTATCATAAACTGAGATACCTGCATCAGTACCAATCCAAATTTTATTTTCAGAATCCCGGTAGAGGGCAGTAATTGTATTTGAAGGAACACTATCCTGATTAGTAAATTGAATGTTTTCTATTGTTTGTTGATTCTGATAACCTGGTCGCAGGAAAATAATTCCTTCGTTTGTACCAGCCCAGACATCGCCATCAGCATCAGTAATAAGAGCATTGATATGATTATTTACCAGTTTCAAATCCTGAACATTTAACATTTCATAGCCATTCCAAAGATTTAGTCCTGATTTAGTCCCAATGAATACTGTTTTTAATTCATCAGCCTGACTCAATTTCTGGCTTTCAGCAAAACAGGTTACAACTTTACTTTCAATTCCGTCATTAGTTGACTCCCATCGCTTCCATTTTTGTGAAGCATATCTGGTCAAGCCTCCACCATCAGAGCCAAACCAAAGGTTTCCGGCATTATCCCGAAACATAGCCTGAACACTTGGCGTTCTCGAGTTGAAGGTATATTTCCAGGTACCTTTTGGGGCTCCATTTAAGTAAACAGCAGGAATTATTTCGGTTTCATCAATTATTTTGCCCTTTTCCGATTTAAAAAGGATATAATCAGCAGTATCCTGCTCTGTTAGATCCAGCATTGTAAATTGACAATCATTGTTCAGTGCATCCTGAGATACGACCTGATCAGCAACTGTTAATTCAAAATCACTGGGAAAAGCAACTCCGCCACCTTCTTTATAAACTCTAATCGCTAGATCATAATTACAATTGCCTTCAACCCAGCCAGTATTTTCATAATCGATCTCAATTTCATCGTTCCAGACCTGAATTTTTAAACCATCTATATAAGGATTACGGTCTTCTCCATTTAGATATTGAGAGTTTTCAAATAAAACTTTCTGATTATCAGGATCTGTTACATTTAATAAACTATAGGAAACTGTGTTTCGGGCTAATTCGTCAATATCAAGAGAATCAATTTTACCATCATCATCATTGTCAATAGTATCATTTGATGTATCTAAAAATTGTAGTTTATAATCCTGGTCATTTTTAATTTCTGTCGGATCAATTATCTCAAGATTTACCTTGCCAGTTCCACCGTATTCAGTATTATTTTCCGACAAAGTATAATCAGGTTTTTCATATCCAGCTGCAGGTGCCTGTGGTGTAACCATGGCAGTATTGTCATCGAGACGAATATCACCTGTTACTGTTTTTTCAATATTTTTTGTGCACTCGGTTGGCGGTACAGTATTTTTCACCGAACCTGAGTCATAAGCAACAACAGCGTAATAATATGTCCGTCCATTCATAACAGTTGTATCGGTGAAAGAATGCTGAAGACCGGTATTATCCCCCATATAATAATGAATTCCATTAGTCTGTTCAATTTCATGGGGACCGGAAATATGATTATCAATATCAAAACGGGCAATTGGTTCCCACAATTTGGGATTACCCTGGGCATCGGTAATATTGAAAGGATCATTAAAACCATAATCAGTAGAACGATAGATGGCGTAACCTTCAAAGTCATAGCCATAAACAGGATCCCTTGAAAATTCAGAACGGTCATCCCAGTACAGGGTCACTTCTCCATCGCCTGCTACTGAAGTTACGCGCGGTTTTTCCGGAGCTTTTACAAATCTATAACCAGCATTATATATCTGTTGTACAATTCCCGCTGAATGGAACAGGTCCGCCTGATCATAACCAAATAGTACTGCAATCGAAAATCTTCGGGTATTATTAGGATACAATTTAATAGGCCCTGAAGAATAGAGATAAACATTATCACAGTTTTGAGCAAAGTTAGAATCTTCGATTGCTGAATTCATCATATTGTAAAAAGCTTCATCATTAGATGCCGACATAGCACCATAGGTAATCACGCTAAAGGCTGTTAAACCAATCTGATCGGCTTCATCTAGATCGGTTTGATCAAAATTGCTCTCGCCGGGATCAGGTTGCCCATTACCCTGGGTGCCATCTTCATCAGGACCGGGATACTTTAGCCCATCTTTTGGCCCCAGACCATCAGTTCCCAGGTCATCATTTAAGGGCTCCTCTTCATCCCAGACACCATTTCCATTATAATCTTCATAAGCCAGCCAATCACCATCATTATCAATACCGTCCTGCATAGATTCATTCAGCATACCGTCTTCATCATTATCCTTGCCATCATTAGGTTCACCGGGACTTTCTAAAAATTTGTAGCCAAAATACCCAGGTCTATAGCCAGTTTCTCCTTGAAAATCATGATCCCAGGCATAAACCATATCTATTTTTGTATCATAAGAGGCATCATCATCAGAATAATCATTAGCACCACCGACATGGGGATCACCAAACATCCCAAAAATCGCATTATCAAGATCTTCTGTACCTACATTGGTAAATTCATAAATAAAGAAAATACAGTCCTGAGCCAGAGTGTGAGCCCACTGATATCCGCGGCACTCAGCACGAAGTCCAATACCGCCTCTTTCCATATCAGTTGTATCAGGATAGTAAAAATTATCGGAAATATCAGAGTGATAAATTTCATCCATAGTTCCGTCTTCGGAAGTATCCTCCTCAATTGAAGGATAATCAAACTCAGTACGGTTAAACTCCTTGTTATAATAATCATTCATTATCCAGTAACTTTCTTCATCTGCTGTGGTCACACCATGACCATATTCACCAGGCCAGGCATAGAAACCGGGATACTTTTCATGTTCCGGATCATTAATGCTATACCAAAATTTATTATCTTCAGTTTGAGCAGGTGGCCAGGAGTCCGGTTTGCCATCCTGATTAATATCCGATGAAGTACTCATTGCTACGTCAGAACGAGACGGATCATTGTAGCCGGGTAATGGTTCCCAGCCCCAGGAAGCACCACCAGGTGATTTATCCCCCCCGGTTAAAGATTCTGAGAGGATATGTTTATATGTACCATTTTCTACTCTAACTTTTGAACCAACAATCACACCGAACTCAAATCCATAGCCTTCATTGCTACCAATTGGCCATTCTAACGAAGGCTCAGTTTGGGGTTTACCAATTGTACCATAATTATAAAATAGTGTTCTTACCCGGTTACCTTTATGAATTCCGGAAGCACGATCAATTCTGCCAAGTGTTTTATATAGAGAATTTTGATAATCGTGGTAACGTTTCCAATCCGCAGGAGAAGAGCCTTTGCGGGGCATTGTTATAGACTCCCCTGTTTTTGGATTATTAAATGTTTTTTGCTCTCCGGAAAGTGTGAAAACCATTCCCAGGCAAATAATTAATGATAAAAATACATATTTTTTCATAATATAAATAACCTCAATTAATTAGAATCCTATTGAAAATCCAATTCTTATTTCTCGGGGAGCACTAAAGTACCAATTTCTATTTAAATAATCTGATAAGCTGTGTCTTCCATACTCATCACCGTGATCAGGTGTATAATTTGGAATAAGAGAATAGGTAGCCCGCCCGGTATCATCAAAAACATACTCTTCATTAAGTCGATCAAAAATATTGTATATTTTTATGAAAGCAGAAATATTCATTTTTTGGCTAATTCTAAAGGATTTATTAGCGTAAAGATCCCAGGTCATCAGAAAAGGCTTACGTTCACTATTTTCTTTGGCAATTCTGTAGCCCTGAAATTCAGGGGTATAAGGATAACCTGAAGACAGTTTTCCAAGTATAGATACATTCCAGGTTTCAGGTCCTACTGAGACCATTAAATTCAAAGAATGAGTCTGATCCCAATCAAGAGGAACAACCTTTTTCTCACTTTCCCGGGGCGGTTGAGTCTGATTATCATAAAAAACAGCATCCGGGTCAGAAGCATTTCCTCTTGCAACCTGATAAGTATAGTCAAGAGAAGCACCAATCCAATCAATTTTGCGTCTCTCTAAAGAAAATGTAACACCTTTACTATAGCCATAATCTCTGTTTTTATAGCGTGTATACTTATCACCCGCACTATACAATTCGTGAACTTCCATTCCTAATAAATTTTTTATATCATTGTAATAGGTAGTGACATCCAATTTAATATTTTCAGTAAGCCCCTGAGTAAATCCTATTTCATATTTAACTGTTTTTTGAGGTTTCAAATTAGCATTACCCAGAATACTATTAAAAGCACCAGATATAATTTCCATTTCAGGATTGGAATAGAGGTAAGCAAAAGGTGGAATCTGGAAAAAATGTCCATAGGAGAAATGAATATTGCCACGATCAGTAATAGGATAAGATATGCCAAGACGGGGGCTCCATTGAAACTGAATATTGGAAGGTTCTGTCTTAAGCTGGTCGCTCGAAGAACGGTTTTCAACAACAAGAAGGGTATCTTTTAGGTCTTTTGGAACAACAGAATTGGCATCAAAGTAATCAAATCTGATTCCCATATTGACAATCATATCAGTGAATTCAATTTTATCCTGTATATAGTAGGAAAATTCCATGGGATTTCGCGTATATTTATCATTCCCGGTACTTGTCTCGGGTGAATATCGAGTAGGCTCCCAATTACTGGTTTCATTAATAATTACATTGAAACTATGATAATCCATAGTGTGATATTTGGCTTCAATGCCGGTTTTGAATTGATGCTGATTGTTCATCTGCCAGGCCAGATCAAAATCAAGGCCTGCACTCGTATTATGTCGATGGGTATGGCCGGGATAAATTCCGCCGCCATAGAATTCATAGCCAAAGGTCTGAAACAAGATATTCGGATAATAGCCTTCATCCTGCCAGTTCTCATAGACATAGGTTTCGTCTTTAGAGTCCATGTAGGAGAATTTCAAATCATAATACAGTCCCTGTCCTAGAGTGTGACTCAATTTTAATATATGAGTCCAGTTTAATCTGTGTCTTGTGGGTTGTCCCTGAGGATTGTATTTATAACGATGATAACTACTATAAGTTTTATTATCAATATTTGAGTAGAACATATTATATTTAAATTTTATTTTGGGAGTCAGTTTGTAGGTAAGTTTATTTTGCATTGTAGTTTTTCTATACCAGCTCATTGGTACATAATCTCCATCGCCGCTAAATCCGCTATCCCAGGTACTGTCATTATCATAGTCAACATAATATTCGCCATCCAATTCACCATTGTTATTCTGGTCAACAATTTCATCTATTCCAAAATCATAGGTGCCATTGCCATTTTTGTCAATAAAGGATTCTCCACCATCAAATTTTTCATTTCCATCCAGATCATTAAACTGCTCATAATAATTGAGATCATCACCAAAAGGACTACTGGCAAGTGTTGAAACAGTTTGGGGAGGCACAAACATTACATCATTAGGTGAGTGTTCCTCTTTTCCATAAAAGCGGCCTTCATTGTAATAATTTCGAAAAGAACTAAAAAAGGTCAATTTATTATTGGTAAAAGGTATAGGCCCACTCAAATTTGCATTAATATTGGTCATTGCAACCGGATTTATATCGTCAATATTCATAAAAGTTTCTGTGTGATTTGTGACGTAATCACCCAGATATGATGAAATTTTTCCGTGATAATTTTTTCCTCCATCTTTGGTAACAATATTCACCAGACCTGACATTGCCTGGCCATATTCAGCATTAAAGGTACCGCTGACAACCTGTAATTCTTGAATTGCTGAATTTTCGACACCAACTGGCATGCCGCCCCAGGTAGGATCAGAAACTGAAATGCCATCTACCATGTAACCAATTTCCGATGAACGACCGCCTCTGATATGCAGCGCTCCATTTGCACCGGTTGTGACACCAGCTTTAGTTGACATAACATCAGTAAAAGATTCGACAGGCATAGACTCAATTTCCTGGGAAGATACTATCGACTGGCCCGAGGTCACATCCTTTTGAACAATTGGCCGCTTAGCAATAACTTCTACAGCTTCACCCTGGATATCTGCTGATGCCATTTCTATATCTATCTGAGTCGTCAGATCTACCATTACTTGCACATTTTTCACTCGATAAGGTGCATATCCGATCATCTGGGCTCTAAGTGTATAGGTTCCGACAGGCACATTAATTATAAAATATTCACCATTTTTATCTGTTGCCGTACCCATTTGGGTATCTTCTAATAAAATATTGACACCGGGTAGCGGCTCGCCAGTTTGTTTGTCAACAACTCTACCAGCAATTTTACCAGTTGTTCCAGCAGACAATAAAAATGGAATTAAGAAAAGAAAGAAAATTATGTACTTCCTTGAATCTCTCAAGATTTTTCTCCTATTTATTACTCCAATTAATTGAATATTCAGAGAATTTATTTAACTCTAAATATAATTTCAAAATGTAATTAGGATAGTTTAACTCCGCGAAATAGTTTATTTTATATTAAATTTTTCAAAAATCCCCATAAGGTCAGAATTTAAATAACTAAATGTCTTATTAAAACTATAAAAAGTAACAATAAAAATTTAAGATAAAAAAATTATATGGCATTTATATCTATGAAAAATGGTACAATAAAGGGACGTCAGTTAAGAACGTCCCTTTATTTTTATTTAGTTCTATAGATTTACTTAACAAGAGTCATGGATTTGGTTTTGACAATATGGCCGGCTTTCATCCGATAAAAATAAGTACCGGAAGATACTTTATTGCCACTGTTGTCGAGGCCATTCCACATTACTTTGTAAGTGCCAGCAGTCTGTTTTTCATTTACAAGTGTTTTTACTTCGCGTCCGAGCATATCATAGATTGTAATTGATACATTCTTGGCAAGTGGTATTGTATAATTGATTTCAGTTGTTGGATTGAAAGGATTAGGATAGTTTTGTGACAGTTTATAATCTTCAGGTGTAACTATTCTCCATTCATCCTGAACAAAGGTTTCACCAGTAAATTCTGCGATTTTCATCCAGACTTGGGGTTCAAAAGCTAAGGATTCCAGATAGCCAACGACAATTTCACCCTGTCCATCACCATCCAGATCATCAGCAGCATCACAGGCAAAAGCACCATAAGAATTATCTTCAGCAAAATCAGAAATAGCAGCTTTTACTTCCCAATCTTCTGGCAAGTTCGGATCTGTACCGGTGAAATCGAATTCATATGTATGACTGAAATAATTAGGCGAATAGAATTCAAATTTGCCATCATTATCAAAGTCAGCGCTAGTAGCACCACATAAGCCAGAACCTTTATAAGCACCCCTTATTACATGAACATCGTCTTCACTAGCATTATCAAGACTTCCATCAATGTTCAAGAGAGTATTGTAATAGGTTCCATATAAAGGATTCATAACCTCATCGCGTCCATCACCATCATAATCTGCTACTTCTAATCCAGCATAAGCAACATCATCAGTCATGTAAACATCGGCATAGATGTATTTCTTAAATTCATATGTATCAGCACCGGTTACATCTACTATGAATAAACCACCATTATCCCAGATACCAAAAACTACTTCATGGGTTCCATCTCCATCTAGATCTCCATAGCTACCAAACATTGGTGAACCACCAAAAGCATGCTCTACTTTATTCCAGGAGGCTTCTATAGTTGGTGTGTAGAAGCCGGATTCAAAAGTACCATCAACGGAGATAATATACAATTTATCATAAGAATTATCACTACCATTATTGGCCAGTAAAAGTTCACTTTCACCATCACCATCAACATCTGCAGGAGCGTCAATTTGTTCAAAACGCCATCTGTCATCTGATAGTTCATCAAGGGGGATTTCAGCTTTTACAGTATAACCATTATCAGTTTCTCCATCCCATTCGTATATTTGTACACCAGTTTCTATATCACCGGGATCCGCTTGAATGGCAAAAATTACTTCTCCAATCCCATCATTATCCATATCACCAGTAACTACGTTACGGTTTGGCGCATAAGCTTCTGATTGGATTGTATCTGACGACCAGACCCATTCCAGAGTGTTGTCATCAACGGCTTCAAAGCCATGAATCTGGGGACCACGATAATCTGTTATAAAAACCTCTTTCTTGCCATCCTGATCAAGATCAGAACCAGCAGCTGCACCACGAATCTGGTAGGCATATGCTGAACTGTCTTCAGTTACATTAGTTGAGAATTCACCTTTTGTTAAAGGAGCATGTTCCCATACTTCCAGATAGGGGGCTGAACGCAGAACAACAGCAACTTCAGGTTGTCCATCACCATCCCAGTCACCAGTTTGAGCATCTTGATACATTTTACCAGTGTCATAGGAAAGTTCATGTCTAGTCCAGCCAGCTTCTACAGAATAATCATCGCCATCAAATTCATAATCATACAGGGCGCTATCACCAGTTACATAAAGATCCGCCCCATCACTACCAAAATACATATCCTGGTCACCCATAGCTGCTCCATTTACGGCAGTTTTTGGGAATCCCAGAACGGAATCAAGAGCACCTTCTTCTGTATCCAATCCTTCAAATGTTCCAAAGTTATTTACAATGTACAGATTACCATTAGTGGATGGTAATAGAATCTCTGTGAATCCATCACCATCAAGATCTTCACTGCCCAGTGATCGCAAAGTAGATCCATCAACAGGATGTGTCATATCATCCCACCATAATTCTCTTGTATAGGTGTCAACTGTATCAGCTTGAATTACAATTAGACCATTGTAATCCCATTCAACTGTTGCCATCTCAATCTTGTCATCACCATCAAAATCACCTGATGTGAAACCCCAGGGTGAATAGTCAGCATCATTATTTAATTCATCATGGAATTCTTCTTTCCAGGATGGAAAAGCATAAGAGCTGGTAGTATCCAGAGACATAATATAAATATCATCTCTCTCTGTTTCTGCGATAAATAACTCTTGAACTCCATCACCATCAAAATCACCAGCATCCATGGCTGTCACTGAACTACTGTCTCCAACATTAAAGGCAGTCTGAAAAGTATAATTATCAGATCCTTCCACACCATCCCATTCAAAAATATGGATGCCAAATACATCTGGTGTGCCTGCTTTGACACCAGCAATTATCTCACCTTGACCATTCCCATCAAGATCACCGGTAGCCAAAACATAGCTGTATGTACAGTTGGCAACATTATATGTAAATACCTTTTCAAATGTGTTGTTACCAGTAGCTTCATACACATAGAATGTCATCCCATTCTCATCTGTACATACAACAAACTCATTGAGATCATCCTGATCAAGGTCGCCAAGATCTTCTATATGCCATCCGGACGCACCAAGATCATCACTGGATGAATCCCATACCTTGTCAAATACATTTTCACCATTTTCGGCAGCAAAAGTTGAAAAGGTGAAAACAAAAGTTAAGGCCAACAAAACGAGTAATAGTCGTTTCATAAGTCCTCCTCATTGTTATGGGGAAAGAACAGATATATATCCCTGCCCAGGCCCCGATTAATATAGAACGTCTATTAGTGAATTATTCATGTCTTAAAACCCCTTGCCTCCTTGTTAGTTAAGATTCCTAACAATCTATTGAGTATATCAAATAATTGTGAAAAAATCAAGATTTATTAATTTTTTTAACCCCTTTTTTGCTTTTATCTTAATAATTAACTTTTTATTCGTTTTTATTTTATTTATTAACCTGTTAACAAATCAACAATATAGTATTTTTGTCTTCTAAAAAGATTATAAATTTAATTTTTCTTATTAATCTTCTAAAAAAATAAAAGGCCGGTTTTATGTTTATTAGTTTATAATTCATAAAATATTTTGTAAACTAAGCAGTATTGAAACTGTAGTTTTAATTTAATAAATCGGAGTTAAATATTAGAATATTTTTAGAAAAAAGTTTCAAAACTGCTATCTTATTAATCATACTGATAATATCATTAAATAATTGTGAAAATCAAAAGACAAAAGATATTCTGGCCACAGTAAACAACCAGGAAATTACTATTAATGATTTTTCAGACAGTTATACTCAGCTTATTTTGTATGGAAATGCCTATGACTCCAGGAAAACCCGGTTTTCTCATCTGAATCGTATTATCGATAATTATGTATTGGCTCAGCACGGAATTAAAAATAATGTAGTAAAAGCTGAGCAGTTAAAAGGAATAATTAAAAGATCTCAAAGAGAAAAGACCAAAGAGTTACTTCTAAAAGAGGAAATTGAGGATAAAATAAAGCCACCAACTAATAATGATCTTAAAAAGCTCTTTCATTTAAAAGGTCAAAAGGTTGGAGTAAAACATCTTTTTGCCAATACAAAAAAGGAGATAGATTCTCTTTATAAATTATTACAGCAGGGAAAAAGTTTTGATAGTATTGCTTTTGATCTATTTAGAGACTCTACTTTAAGATATAGCGGTGGTGATCTTGGATGGAAAAAGTTTGGTGATCTTGATCCTTTTCTTGAGGATGTAGCTTTTAATCTAAAACCGGACTCCATTTCAAAGCCGGTTCAATCCCGATTTGGATGGCACATTTTAAAAATTAAGAATAAAACCTATCAGCCTTTGAAATCTGAATATGATTTCAACACAAAAAAAAGTGACCTAAAAAAACAGTACATTAGAAGAGAGCAAAACAAGAGATACTATAGATATATAAATAATTTTATGGAAGATAAAAAGGCTATTATAAAAAATCCTGAATGGAGTATAGTCGCCCGGGAATTACGGAAACGATTCCCACAAGATAAAAAACTTTCACCAATGCTAATGCAATCCTCTCATAGTCCTGAGTTTGGTGATATGACCCCTGATATCAAAGATATTAAGGACAGTACAATTATATCATTTCCTGAGGAAGACTTAACCGTAGCCGAATTCCTTGAACTTGTTCCCTCTGTCCCCGCAAAATTGGTTTACAGAAGCATCAGGCAGGTTACTGAGCGAATTATCAGAGATTATTTTCTTGTGAAAGAAGGGGAAAAACGAGGTTTGAATAACAATATTGCAGTTGAACAGCATGCAACTTTTAGAAAAAATCTAAAGGCTGGCGCACTTTACCGTAATAAATTATTGCAGGATAATCGAGTTTCTCCTGATAGTATTGACAGGTTTTTTGTGAAAGCAAAATATGATTCTTTGAAAAATTCACAATTTATAGAGCAGCAAACCTTAGACTACTCAATTTTGATAGCAAAAGATTCATTGATCAGAAAAGAGGTTACTCACTTTCTCCAATCTGATGATTTTTCAGATGCTGTTATAAATTATGGTCTTGATAAATTTGGAGTCCTTGAATCAGGCAGATTTAAAAAAGATAGATCAGAAGTTCCCGGAATAATCAGAAACAGGTTATTAAGTATGGAAGATGGCAATGTTTCCAGCTGGATGAAGATCAACACCAAGCCGGTTTTATTAAAAAGACATTCTGTAAGTACGGAATATAAGCCCTTTGAAAACGTACAACAAAAATTATTAAAACGGATGAGTCACAATAAAAGCGTCGCAAAAGTAAATAAAATTTTATCTAAATGGAAAGAAGATGCAGATATTAAAATATATGAAGAACGTTTATACAATTTATGGGGTGGAATTTCTTCAAAAAAAGAGGTGCCGGCTCTACCTTCAAGAAAATAGATAAATAAAATCTAAAAAGGCCCGGGTTTTCCGGGCCTTTTTTTTATCAGTTAGAATTTGAGACTAATGGAGAATCTATGGACATCATTCAATATTCCAAAATCTGAATAGGCGTAATCCAGTTTTATAGTGGCTAGATTTCTAATCTGATAATTGATACCAGCCCCTGCTGCCAGGGATTCTTCTCCATCTTTTAAGAACAGATTTGTATATCCAGCTCTTAGAAAAAGAAATTCCCGAAAAGAATATTCACCACCAATATTAATACTTTCCAGATTATCATTAGGATGCATAGCATCAGTGGAAATAGTGACCCTGTTATACCTGGTGTTCAGAATATCCATAGCGACACCAATTCTTAATAATAAGGGCAAAGACCATTTATCAGTATCCAGATGTCCGCTAATTCTATCATTATTACCTTCAATATTTTCATCAATATCATGTTTTATAAGCAAATCTTTTCCCACCATTTTCATTTTATTGCCGAAATTGGAAATACTCATACCAATGATCATATTCTTGAATGGTGTACGAAACTGGGTGCCAATATCCATGGCAAAAGCACTGGTACTTTCATGATAAATATTTTCATTGATGTACTTTCCAGTGAATCCAATTGTAAATCGATCTGTTAACCGCCGGGAATAACTCAACCCCAGCGCCATACTTCCAGCACTAAATTTTTCACCTGTACCTTCCGGTTCCTGAACAGTCCGAACTTTCATATCGCCCATACTGAGCCCTGTATATGACACTCCAAAAGCATTATTTCCATCAAAATTGGAAATAAAACTGACATAATCATAATTAATATCAGCCAGCCATTGAACATGATTAAAAATAGCCTCATTGCCATTTACTTTTACCATACCAGCCGGATTCCAGTATGTTGCTGTAGCATCATCTGCTAGAGCGACAAAAGCGCCACCCATTCCAATTGAACGGGCTCCAGCTTCTATTTCTAGAAAGGGAGCGCCTGTGGTTCCAACTTTGGACACATCTTTGATAAATCCTGCTTTCAAACCAGTATTAGCAACCAGGCAAACCAGAGTAAATATTAAATATTTGTCTATCTTATTCATATCTTACCTCAATCTATTTAATGATCGCGAATTTACCAATTTTCTCACCAACACCAGGAGCTTCGACATGATATATATAGACTCCATAGGCGACATCAAGTCCATCTTTAGTAGTCAAATCCCAGGACTCTGTACCATCAATCAAAGAAGCATCATGCTGAATAGTTTTTACCAAATATCCTCTTATTGTGAATATTTTAATAGTGCACTTCTTTGGCAGATGGATAAAATCGATTTTTCTGACTCCTCTTCCTGATGTAAAAAGATGCTTGGGTTCCCAGGATGCAGCAGCTATATATGGATTAGGAACTACAGCAATATCATCAAGTTCATTACCGGCGTCCTCTTCATCTATAGCAGCAGCTGAAGTTTCATATCGAAAGATATCATCTGAATTATAAGGTTTTGATGTTCGTAGGGTGAATTCATCACCAGGCCTGGGTGCTGTGGTTTTCCATTCTCCACCGGTATAATAATCAAAGCCCTGGTGATTCCCGATCCACATTGTATCATTAGAAACTGAGTGGAGTGCTATTATATTTTTAGATCGGATTGTTTCTGTATCCAGATCATGATTTGTGACTTTTTCTTCTGAGAATGGTAAAATATCACTCTCCAAAATACTGAGACCATTATCAGTTGCCACCCATATTCTGCTATCAGATAAACTAATCTCAATGTCACGAACATTTGAACCTACCAGACTGCTGCCAGAAATATTAGTCCAGCTTTGCTCAGATTTAGTGTAGATTCCAATACCATTATCAGTACCAACCAAAACCATTTCCTGATTTGATTCTATTGTATTTACAGATTCGTCAGGCAAATTACTACCAGCAATAGTATTCATACTACCATCCCAGACCAGCAAGCCATTTTGGGTTCCAAACCAGATTTTTTCATCCTCAGTATCCTGATAAATGTCCGTAATTTTATATGAAGTAAAGACACTATCATCGCTGGCATAAAATTCACTGTTATTAGGACCAAAATAATGAGTCAGACCAGAATTGCTGCCAAACCAGGCCGAACCATCTTTAGCCACTAATATAGAGGTAATATTATAATCTCCTCCAGCAAAAGTATCGATCTCTGTATTTTCCAGACTAAAATTATCTAGGGAGTAAATGCCATTTGAAGTCCCAAACCAGAGAGTACCATCTACATATTCCCCAATGGAATTCAATTTTACAGTCTCGCCATTCAACATGGAAACAGGATAGCTGCGCCAGCCATTATCAGTGAGTAAACCAACATAATTTTCTTGATCTGGAGGTGAGGCAATCGTCCACAATCTATCCTCAGAGTCCTGGTAAACCTGCTGAACAAAAGGTAATTTACTGGTCAATGCTATCTGCCAGGTTCCTTTTATATCGCTGGGAGAGGAAGGATCATAATTATCAACCAAAGGAATAATTTTATCTCCAGCCGATAATTTTTGATTATCATTAACGGGAAAATAGACAAAATCAGAAGTGTCTCCTGTAGTTTCATCAATTATATAAAAGGGTGCCATTTTCCGGTTATAGGCCTCGTATTTTGCCGAATCAACCACATAGACTTTATAATCATGGGGAATTGGAATTCCGCCTACCCCAACATTAAATAGAGTTGTTGTATGAGAAAATAGCACTTCTGAACTGGACCATTGACTGGTAGCTTCCTGAACACCAATTTCTGCTGTTTCTACTTCTATATGCATACCGTGATAAAAGTCATTAAACTTTTCACCATTAATCCAGTGGGATTCTTTAATCAAAGTATCAGGCGAAGCACTGTCAGTCATGTCAATGAGGGTAAAGGTAGTGGTATTTCGAACTCTTTCACCATTATCCCGGATATCTACAAATGGTTCACCGGGTTTTTCAGGATCACCTGGAATACCGGGCGTTGGTATACCATCGCCTTCGCCTTCGTCATTTGTGCCTTTTACTCCATCAATGCCAACATCGTGAACAAGTTCTTCGCCTTCATCACGAACTCCATTGCCAAGGTCTTGAAATGCTTCTCCGGATTCTGATTTTTGATAAATTCCATCATTATTCTCATCAATCCAGTCAATCTCGTGATTATTTTCTGTCCCCCAATCATCATAGACTGTATCAACTGTAAAATATAGAGTATCTATTGTAGCATTTGTTGAATCAACAACATAGTTTGTATCCAAAACAATATCAGCAGAATCAATAAGACCGTCTCCATCATTATCAAAGCGATCTATCATATTATTATATTTGCTATAATTATCGTGATTGGGGTCAGGATTATAGTTAGGATTCCAATCAGTTTCCAGAGAATCCGGTAATCCATCCAGACCATAATCATCAAAAGGTTCATGCCATTCATCATCCGTACTTTGATTGACAATATTCCAGATTCCATCGGCTTCATCTTCCCATGCAACCCAATCTCCATCATTATCAATTCCATCTGTACCTTCATCTTTAAAATGGATCTCGTAAACTCTGTTTTCTTCAACTTGTCTTGAATCTACTATCTCAATGTCCACTGTTCCTGTGCCGATGAACTGTGTTGAATCAATATTATTTATTTCCGGCGGTTTATATCCTGCAGCCGGTGCATTAGGTACGACAACGACAGTATTATCATCGGTTTCTACAACCTCACCCCGAACATCAGTTTCCAGACGTTTACTGCATTCAGATGGTTGCATAGGTGGTAGTGAATCCTTTTCTGACCATCCATTTTCGTAAAAATTATTATAATAGCCCTTATCATAAGAACAGACAGCATAATAATAGGTCTGGCCATTAGTAACAGTCGTATCTACAAATGAATACTGCAATCCCGTATCATCACCGACATTAAATTTCACACCATTAAAGTCAATAGGATGAAGACCTTCCAAACCGTTTTCTATATCAAATTGAGCTATAGGTTTATTATAAGTCAAATGACCATAGGCATCAGAAATTACCCGGGACTCCAAAAAGTTTGGATCGGTTGCCCGATAGATTCGATAGCCCTCAAAATCTTTTCCATATATATGATCAATAGAATTTTCCGCTCTTTTATCCCAATATAAGGTAGCCTTTCCATCACCCGGTACAACAGTGACTTGCGGTTTTCGAGGCGGTTTAGCAAAAGCATAATCGGCATCATAAATCCGCTGAATCACCTGAGCATTATTAAATATATCCTGTCTATCTTCCCCAAGAACCATAGCAACTGAAAACTTTCTTTTACTATTGGCAGAATCGGTTTTAATAGAAGGTAGTTCAAAATAACCAGACCCATACAGAAATGTTAGATCCTGAGTCTGAGGTATATTACCAAAGAAGTCAGGTTTTGTTTGTGTCCATACTCTTTCATCATCAGAGCTCAAAATTCCAGGCCAGGGTCGGGCTTCAAAGCTTGTCAGACCGATTTGATCAGATTCATCATTATCAGTATATTCAAAATCTGGTTCACCTGGATCAGGTTGTCCATTACCTTCGGTACCGTCAGGATCAGGTCCGGGATAATCTTGATCATTTGGACCTATACCATCGGAACCTTTATCATCAAATTCTGCTTCCCAGTCTACGTCATTATCAATTCCATCTGACTGGGACTCATCAACCATCCCATCATAATCGTTATCTTTTCCATCCAAGGGATCACCTGGTGATTCTAAAAACCGCCATCCAAAATAAGCCGGTTTGAAGCCGCCTTTTTGAGCACTCCACATATCATGGTCATACTGATAGACTATAGCATTTGGTCGATCAAACCAGGCATCATCATCATGCTGATCACCATCATCTCCAACATCGGCATCACCATACATACCAAATACTGTTTTTTCATAATCATAATCACTTAAATTAGAAATCCAGTAAGTCCAGATTATCAGATCTTCAGCAGCAGGATGGGCCCACTGGTATCCGCGAACTCTAACCTGAAAACCGAGGCCGCGATCCTTACCATCCATTATAGAAAAATCAACATCAGACTGATCTTCTATTAGGCTCCGGTTAAAACTTCCATCCAGAATCAATTTATTTGTAAAGCCTGATTCATTAATTGAGCCGAAATCTGAAATTTTATAAAATAAAGTGTTTGATTCCTGAGCAGCATGGACTTTGACAACATCACTGTTTGTTCTACTATAAATATTGATTTGATCTGGGTTGAAAATTGCTTCATCAACGGTTAACTCAAGCGTTCCGGCTGTATCATTGGTAACAGTAATATCACCGGTGAGGTGGGAATAATCACTAAGCTGAAACGGATAGTGGGTAAATTCGTCATTATTATAGTCATTCATAACAAAATAGGTCTCCAGATCACCACGTACATATTTCCCGTATTGCCCATTCCAGTCGCCATTCCAGCTATCATCTTTATCCGGCCAGGTAGCAGGCCAGCTGTCAGGATCATCACTCATTGCAATTTTATCTTGAAGAGGATTGGCATAGCCGGGAATTGGATTCCAGCCCAACTGGTTTCCATTTTCATCTTTATCCATTTGGTTTCGAGAATCTACTACAATTCCGTCACTAAAAATGTGAATGCCGGTGCGTTCTTTGTCTGCGCTGTGACATTCGGCTCCAACTATAGGAGTAAATTCAGCAAAATAACTACGGCCAGTTCCTTTTGGGTAAATACCAGAATTTAAGCGGTCTGCAATCGACCAATTGCCGATCCCTCCATAATTATAAAAAAGTGTTAATATTAAATTACCATCCATAATACCTTTTTTTCTATCCAGATAACCGGAAGTAGCAGACTGTTTAGCCAGATTTTCCTGCTCAGTTTTATCCACCTTGCCATCAGCAGACCACAGGATAGAAAAAAGTAGGCTTCCAATAATTGCTGCTTTTATAAATGTTCTGATTTTATACATTCTTTTCCTCTTACTTAAATTCTATTCTCATACCGAGCTTGATCAATCTTGGTGCTGTATAATAATCCGGACGAATATCATATCTATCCGGGACCTCTACATCTTCTTCTCGAATATTATAGGCTGCACTTCCTGTTCGGGAAAATACATATCTCATATTGCGCCTATCAAAAATATTGTAGACCTTTAGCATGAAAGATAGGCTATAATTTTCCCTATTGAATTTTTTAAAGGCCTGCATATCGAGTTCGTATTGAGGCGGTTTTCTTCCACTATTTTTAAAAGTTTCCGGGTTCCCCCCAACATTAGAAGGTGTATAGGGTAAACCGCTGCCATAACTTCCCAGAAAAGTGACACCCCAATTATCAGGATCAGAAAAACTAACTGTGCCGTTCAAAGTGTGGCGTTGATCCCAATCCAGGAATATCAATTGCTTCTGAGGTTGAGCACCTGCAGCAGCATCCCAAAATCGCTGAGTAGGATCAGAGGCATTACCTTCAGCAAGACTAAAAGTATAATCCAGAGTAGCTGATAAATAATTGCTTCTTCGTTTTGTAAGAGAAAAAGTTATCCCTTTTGAATTTCCAAAATCATAGTTTACATATTGACCATAAAATGTTCCCGCCACATAGGTTTCTACTACTTCTGTACTGGTCAGATTCCTAATATCTTTATAAAATCCAGTAACATCAAAATCAAAATTTGCAGATATTTGTTGCTGCAAACCAATCTCATATTGGACTGTTCTCTGAGGTTCCAGATTGGCATTTCCCATAGTTGCCGAATAACCGGGTGTGACTTCATTATCAGGATTGGCAAACATATACATCATTGGTGGCATTTGTAAAAAATGACCATAGGAAAAATGGATAACTCCTCGATCTGTAATCGGATAAGAAATTCCCAGGCGAGGACTGAGCTGAGTCTTAGGTTCAGAATCTTCAAACCAAAAATCAAGTCTCTCATCATCAGTCATTTCTGGTTCATCAGGATCCTGGACGCCATCACCATCCTCATCATGAAATATGTGGCTGGGATACATCGGTGAATATGGATTTGGGTCACGGGGATCCGTCAATATTCGACCATTAGAATTAAAGTATTCATACCTAAAACCTAGATTGACAATCATATCCTTAAATTCCATTTTATCCTGAATATAAAAAGCCATTTCCCAGGGCTCATCAATAGATTCATCATAATTAATGCTATTTTTATAAATCTCTGTACCGGGATTATCTGGATCATATTTAGGAATTGTAGGTTCCCAATCCGTGTTTTTATTAACCTGAACATTGTAACTCAGCCTATCAATTGTATTTAATTTGAATTCAAAGCCGGATTTTATGAGATGATTTCTTGTTATCTGACTGGTAATATCACCTTTCAGTGTTTGGATAGTCGATGTTCGATAATTGTGCCCCATATACATTCCGCTCAAGAGGAATTGATAACCGGAAAATTCATTGAAAACCAGTGGGTCAGTATTGTACTTTGTGGAGTCAGTAGGATTTTCGTAAGTATAACTTTTGCTTTCATTTTGGGTAAATGAATATTTTAAAGAGTAATAGGAGCGGGATGAAAGCGTATGATTTAGATTCACAATTCCGTTAAAATTATTACTGTAGTAGTGCGGCCGACCATCCGGATTATAGAAATAATAATGGCTATATCCCTGAGACTGAGTTTTACTTCCCTGGCCGCTTAGGGTTAATTTAATATCGGGCGTGACCCTAAATCCCAGTTTTCCCTGCAATGAAATCTGCTCGGAAGGATTCATGGGTACTACTTTGCCATCACCTAGATTAGTAGTGTCAAGATACCACTCTGTATGAGTGGAATCCATGACATAGGAATCAGGATTGTATAATCTTTTACCATTATAGTAACCATTATCACGATTATAGCGACCTGACAGAAAGAACGAAGCCTTATCTTTTAGAAAGGGTAATGGGCCGCTCACACTACCTTGAATATCATTAATATTATTGATATCAAATTGATCCCCTTTATAGAAAATATCTGTATCTTCGGTATAATATTCTCCAAAATATACAGATAAATTTCCCGAGTAGTTCTGATAATTTCCTTCTTTGGTTACAATATTAATAATACCTGACATTGCCTGACCATATTCGGCATTGAAAGTTCCACTTACTACCTGCAATTCCTGAATAGCATTGTTTTCAATTTCAACTCCCATACTATTGTTGTAGGGATCCGTTACAGAAATTCCATCTACCATAAACGCAATTTCACTTGAGCGACCACCACGAATATGCATTTCTCCACCACTGCCTTCAACTACACCGGCTTTAAGTTTAACAGCCTGTTCAAATTCCTCGATAGGCATATCCTCGATCTCTTCACTACCCACAATAGACTGAGAAGAAGTAAGATCCTTTTGGATAATCTCCCTCTGGGCAGTAACAATGACCGATTCACCCTGGACTGCTGTAGGTACCATTTCAACATTGAGATTGGTTGTCAAATCCAGTTTAACTCTCACATTTTTTGTCAAAACAGCCTTATACCCCATCATTGATGCTTTCACAGAATATACGCCAGGTGAAATATTAATTATGATGAATTGGCCATTTGCATCGGTGGAAGCACCGAGTGTGGTTCCCTGTATAATAACATTAACCCCAACGAGGGGTTCACCGCTCTCCGAATCAATAATTTGCCCCATAATTTTTCCGGTCGTACCACTGAACACCGGAGTTTGTAGAAGCAAGATGGTTAGTAAGCTTAACAAAAAAACCCTCTTCATTAACTCCTCCCTTTGTTAAAACCTAATTGTGCTGACAAATAAACCTCATAAATGAATAACAAAAAGTATCATAAAATATCCAAGGAATCAACAAAAAAATAATTTTCAAATTCTACTCTACAGATTAATGAATAATTTTAATTCTCTTAGTTTGCAATTAACCATTTTATTAATTAAAATTTAACATCTTTGTTTGGTTAGAGTGCTTATTTATTTGAGAAAATGAATTTTTAGTTTTCCCGGTTGGCCCAACTGGATGATGTTCAATGATTAATTTTGGGAGATCATTTTTCATAATCTCCAGCTTTTCAATTTGCAATAGGCTTTATTAAAAAATTTTTATCTTAGTTCGCTATCATCTTTTTATTTTTTTAAATGAAACAAGAGGTTTCGATGTCAAAAAAATTTATTTTAGTTAGTTCGTTAATTTTGCTAATTTTCTTAACCGCCTGTACTACTACAAAAGATCTTAGTACGGAATATTCCCCGCAAAATGGAAACTGGATCGATCAACAAATGGAGTCTCTAACTCTGAATGAAAAGATCGGACAGATGATTCTCATGGCTCGTCGCGCTACTTTCCTCAATGAGAAATCAGACCAATGGAAAACAATCCAGCATGACATCAAAGATAATAACGTTTTTGGTTACCATTTTTGGGGTGGCGATGCTCTGACATTATACCATTATACAAAAAAGATGCAGAAAATGGCAAAAACGCCTTTGATATTCACTGCTGATTTTGAGCGGGGAGCCGGTTTTCTGGTAGAAGGAGCGACTACTTTTCCTTTTAATATGGCTTTTGGGGCTGCTCGCGATACTCAGCTGGCCTATCAATTCGGAAAATATTCCGCCCGGGAAAGTCGTTTAATGGGCATAAACCAGATCTTCAATCCTGTTGTGGATATAAATAACAATCCTGCCAATCCTATAATAAATATTCGTTCTTTTGGAGAGACCCCGGAGCTAGTCAATGAAATGGCAACTGCCTACATGCGGGGATGTCAGTCTGAAAATGTCTCCAGTTGTGCCAAACATTTTCCCGGACACGGTAATACAGCCTCAGATTCTCATCTCAGTTTACCGGTCATCTATTCCAGTAAAAGTGAATTGCAAAAGATGGAGTTGCGCCCTTTCAAGAGAATGATCGGTGAAGGCGTATATTCTGTGATGAGCGCTCATATCAGCCTTCCCAATATTCAAAACGAACCCGGTCTTCCCGCCACTTTGAGCTCCAAAATGTTGAATGGTCTTTTACGGTCAGAATTGAATTTTGATGGCGTGGTCTATACTGATGCAATGGAGATGGGCGGGATTGTTAATAATTTTACCCGGGAATATTCTTATGTTCAAGCTATAAAAGCTGGCTGTGATGTATTGATAAATTCCGGAAATATCAGTTCCGATTCAATTATAACAGCTATTAAAACGGCAGTTGATAAAGGCCATTTATCGGAAGCCAGAATTGATAGTTCGGTAAGGAGAATTCTAACCTTGAAAAAGAAACTGGGTCTGGATAAATCCCGGTATTCTGATCTTGAGGAACTGGAAGAGCAACTGGCTTCTGATGAGATCAATGATTTTGCTCGAAAAGCTGCTGAAAAAGGTATCACACTGGCTCTTGATAAAAATGAGCTTATTCCTCTGGATAGAAAATACAATGATGCTTATGTAATCAGCATCTATGATAATGATCGCAACAATAGGTGGAACGCTTTTAATCAGACCGTGTTGAGCAAAATTCCTGCGGCAAATCGATACATTCTAGATTCAGAAACCAGTCAGAAGCAATATGATTCTATTCTGGAAAACATTTCGGATAACAGTCTGGTCATTGCTGGAGTTTTTGCCCGATATCAGGCCTTTAAAGGCCGTATTGAACTATTCAACCGCCAGATTGATTTTATCAAGCAGCTTTCAAACAAATCACCTAACATGGTCACTGTTTCTCTGGGGAATCCCTACATTATTCAGCAATTTCCTGATATTGAAACCT
>JAIPJV010000114.1 GCA_021734005.1 Fidelibacterota bacterium | reverse complement strand
TAATTATATAGAGCTCTCAAAAAGTTCATATAAAATCAAAGATCTCCTGCAATTTGAAAAATCACAGGAGATCTTTGATTATTTTATATTTAAGTCAAATATTAGAACTTCTCATCATATTTTGTCCACAGCATATCACCCATTTCCCAGGCTTTCTCTACAACTTTATTTCCCATTCTATTTGTGTAGTCATTTAAAAACTGGATTGCTTCTTCAGGATCGTTTTTATACAATTCCAGAGCCTTTGCTTCGATATCGTCCTGGCGGGCAAACATCTCTTGCTGAATTTTCCTCCATTCCGGCTGCACGTCATCAATCATATCACGAAATCTTTGGGCTGTCAAAGTGCCCAAACGATTGAAAGCCCACCAGGCTGATTTTCTGGTGTATCCATTCTTTCGTCCAGGAGTTTTATAGCTTTCCGGCAGATCGATAACTGAAGAGTAGACCGGAATGTAAACTGAAGTAGCAACATTATCCAGGGCAAGCCAGACTACACCGCCAATTTCATCCGGCAATTGTTCCCGGGATTGGGTAATAGTAGCATACATAGTGTACCAGCGGGCGATTTGTCTTTCACCTCGCCAGCCCCAGCCACCATTAATATTGAATAAGCGATTCATATCATAGGGCATAAAGGGATTGGCAAAAGGCGAAACAATTGTTTCTCCATCTTCATTTACCTGAGTAAGATTGGCCGACAAATCAAACCGCGTCCCTTGATAATAATCCTGGAAAATTTGTACCAGTTTTGAGCGGGTTACCAGGGTATCAGGTTTGACAGAAAAAGGATAATTTTCCGAATTTGGATGTAAATCTAAAGAGGGAGCAACTAGATCAAAAGCTCGCCATTCCCGCCGTCGGGTTGACATTGATTGACGACTGCCAGGTGAATAGGCGTAGCAGAATTCAAATTCACTATTTTCAGGATTCCACCAGCCGCTGTCCCGGGCAACTTCGCGGACATTGTTGGAGGCCATAAAATAGTCCGGTTTGTCTAGATCAATGGAGCGAATTCGACTACCATTAGCAACTACTGAGACATGACCATCAGGCACACGCTGGGCAACCCAGACAGCGCCCTTGTTGCCTTTTCCAGGGCCGACGATTTCAAAGTGCCAGACCTCTTTGGTGTCGGCGATTGTTAAACATTCTCCAGCATCATTGTAACCATATTTTTTGGTCAAGCGATCAGCCAGACGAATGGCTCCCCGGGCTGTTTTACATCTTTCGATCATTAAATGAACTAGTTGCTGACAATCGATGAGGCCGGTGTCTTCAGCTCGCAGAGTTTCGCGACCACCAAAAGTAGATTCACCAATGGCCAACTGGTGCTCATTCATACACGGATAAGCAGTATCAATGAATTTGTAGGTATGATCAGCCTGGGGAATTGTGCCAACGTGGACCTGCTTATAGGCCGGCATAGCCAGAGAATCATTATCTGTGCGTTTTTCCATTGTATCAAGTGTTCCAGGAGCATAATCATGAGCACCAACAATGTCAATCCAGGCCCGGGTGCGATGACTGTCGCACGTGTGGGATGTGGTAACTGAATTTGAAGCTGAAGCTTTTTTCCCAACAGTAACAGATGTACACCCATCGGGATAACCGCCTGGCCAATCGAAAGTACCTCCGGCGAAACTGGAATTAAAAAATAGAATAATTCCAGCCAAAACAAAGTTTATTGTTAATGTCTTTTGGTTGAGCATTCTAAACTCCGCGATTTTAATTATAGATTAGCAAATTTGATTGTAAGATATCATTATTGAAAAAATGCAAATTGTAGCAAATGCAAGGTTGTGAAATAACCCCATTTGTTTGTGTTCAAACAATATATTGCAATTAAAGCCAGAATGCAAACTAAAAATTTAAATTAATCAAGGGCATCCAGGTTCCTCTGCAAGCGTTTAAATTTTAGCCTTTTAAAAACGCTATTACTGAATTTATTTTTAAATTCTTCGAGAGTGAGGCTACCCCACTCATTTTTGGTTTTTTGCAGGTAGTCACGGCGTTCAAAATAGTGGCTATCTTTAGTTTGACGGGCCCATTTTTGATTCCACGGACAAACTTCCTGGCATACATCACAGCCATAAAGAGTATCGGTGATCAATTTTTCTTCCCGATTTGAGAAATCGCCTTTTTTCTCAATTGTCAAAAAAGAGAGGCATTTATTGGAATTATGAATGTACTCATCTTCCAGGGCGCCGGTGGGACAATTGTCAATACATTTACTACAATCACAGCATTTATCAGGTAGAGGAGAACCGTATTCTTCAATTTCTTCACTTAAAAGCAAAATGCCTAAAAAACAGTAACTCCCCAGACCATTAATAATGATCATATTATTTTTTCCCATCCAACCCAGACCTGCCTCTACTGCATAAGCCCGCTCCAAAACCGGTCCGGTATCAACATAGGCTTTAAATTTTAGGTTTGAATGGAATTGCGAAAGTTGCCGGGCAACAGATTCGATTTTTTCGATTACAATCTGATGATAATTTTCTCCATAGGCATAATTGGAAACATAGGGTGTATTTTTTCTATGGACTGGAGGTGTGTAATAATTATCAGCAAAAACAAGCACAGATTGACACCAGGAATATTTCTTTTTAATGTTCACCCGAAAGTCAATATTTCTAGTGATCCAGCCCATATCAGCATAATAACCCTTTTCAATCCAATTTTGAAAGCGCTGTTTCCAATGTTTTGGCAGCACTGGTTTTGTAGCAGCCCAGGCGTTTAAGCCAGAATTGTTAACAGTCCTGTTGATAAGTTGTGTAGATAACATTTCTCCTTATAAATTCCTTTTATTTTGGGGTTTTAAACATTACTTTGTTAACAGCAATGGTTCTGAAAATAGCAGTTGTCAACAATTTTTCCACAATTTGTTGAAAGTTATTGAAACAAATCATATTGGAAATATATTTGAAAATTGCACCAAATTAAAATAATTTTATGCCACAACTAAAAATACAAAGGATTTGATTTGGATAAAAAAAAGATTTTGTTTGTTTGTACAGGTAATTCTGTTCGCAGTCAAATGGCAGAGGCAATATTGAAAAATAAGGATTTGGATAAATATGAAGTTTATAGCGCTGGCTCCCATCCAGCTTCCATCCATAAATTTACCAGGCAGACTCTGCAAGAGAATGGCATAAATAAAATTCATTTTACATCCAATAGTGTTGATGAATTTTCTGACAAGGATCTTGATGAGGTAATTATATTGTGCGAGGTTGCCTATCATTATTTGCCCGAATTTTCCACAAATCCCAAAATCACAAAATGGTTTATGGATGATCCTATAAATATTGTTGGTAGAGAAGAAAAACAGAAGCAGGGCTTTCAGATGGCCTTTAATCAGATAAAAAATAGAATTGAGGAACATTTTGAAGTCAAATGATGAAAATATAATTATGGAAAGTACTACCATTGAAGCTAATTTATATCAAAATATGTCAGCCAATACAACCATAAATAGCGCTCTTGAACACAACAGTTTGGCTAAAAGCTATGGGCCTTATCTGGCACTTAAAAACAATCAATTTTGTTCATTGAATGAATTTGTCTGCGATGATTGTACTTTGAAACTGTTTAATGATTTCGGCGCCTATCCGGCTAAAGCCTATCTCAATACTGCTATATTACTGATTCGTTATCTTCAGGCAACTCAATTCCAGGAATATGAAATAAAGATTCAGCATAGTGTGAGTGATGGAGTATATGGAGAGTTCAGGGACAATAATAAAGACATAAAAACAAAAATAGAAAAGCTGGAAGATGCTTTTGAGAAGTTGGTTGCAAAAGATTTAAATATTAAACCGGAGGTGATTTCCCGCACCGATGCCATTCACTATTTTAACGGTCAGAATCGTAAAGATACTGCTCAATTACTGCAATACTGTTCACAAGATTTCATTGTTCTTTACAATTTGGAAGGGGTTAAGGTATGGACACCTTTTCCAGTGGCTTCCCGAACAGGATTGATCAGTGTCTATCGTTTTATGTCCTATAAGGATGGCTTTCTGTTGCGGACACCCTCACCAGGAGACGATACCTCGTTGCAGGGTTTTAAAGCCCAGGATAAACTTTTCAGCATATTCAAAGAGTTTGTCAGCTGGGGCGAAATTCTGGATCTCAATAGCATCTATGACATTAATCAGGCTATAATACAAAATAAAATTTCTGAGATCATAAAAATATCTGAAGCCCTTCATGAACGCAAAATCGCAAATATAGCAGAGAAAATTCGAAAGGAAGACAAGAAGCTGATCTTTATCGCAGGACCTTCATCTTCTGGAAAAACAACCTTTTCCAAAAGATTGTCAATTCAACTTCGGGCTATGGGCTATAAATCAATTCCCCTTTCCCTTGATGATTATTTCAAAGACCGGGATGAGCTGCGGGCTGAACAGGGTGATGATATGAACTTTGAGGTTCTCAATGCTCTTGATATAGAATTGTTAAATGATCATCTGCAAAAAATGTTGAACTGCGAAAAGCTGGCCATTCCCTCCTATGATTTTAAAACTGGTAAGAAAATTATGGATAGTCGGGAAATTAATCCTGATGATGAAACTTTTATTATCCTGGAAGGATTACACGGCATTAATCCTAATCTAACACCCGAGATTTCAGCGAAACATAAATTCAAAATCTATGTCTCGGCACTTACCCATCTCAATTTCAACCATTTCAACAGAATCGCTACTCATGAGATGCGCTTGATCAGGAGAATAGTTCGGGATGCCCGCTATCGAGGTTATCCAGCCGATCATACGATTAAATTGTGGGGTAATGTTCTGGAAGGCGAGAAAAAATATATTTTCAAATTTCAGGGTAATGCTGATGTTATGTTTAATTCAGCGCTGGTCTATGAAACCTCAGTATTGAAAAATGAAGCTGAGAAATACCTAAAAGCGGTGCCACTGGAGAGCGAGTCTTTTCCCATCGCCAATCGCTTGGTCAACATTCTTTCCTATTATTTACCGGCATCTAACAAAGAAATTCCACCTACATCGATTATTCGGGAATTTATTGGAGGGAGTTCGTTTTCTTTCTGATGATTGTAAACGATTAAATATAGTTAAAAATAACTTTTCAAAAAGTAAAAACCCGCATGGTAATCTTACCATGCGGGTTTTTTGGAGTAATAAGGCAGTTATGAAAATTAATCAATTTATTTGAGAAGCGTCATCTTCTTCGTTGCTATGAATTTGCCAGCACGAATCTGATAAAAATAGACACCACTGGAAAGATCACTGCAATCGAGGAAGAATTTGTGATAACCAGCTTTGATATTCTGCCTTTTAACCTCTTTGACAACATTTCCTAACAGATTGAAAACGCGTAAAGTGACTTCGTTGCTTGGTTCTGGTAAATCGTATTTGACTGTGGTTGTAGGATTGAACGGATTAGGATAGTTGTGGTGGAGAGCAAAGACTCGGGGTAGGGCGTTTTCATCTTCAACACCAACCTCAATATCAAAGGTAACTGTGAATGTATCAGAGACACTGTAAGCGCCTTTTGTATCATAGGCTTGAACACACCATTTAAATGTGCCATTGTCTTCGGAACTAACTGGTAAGAGGTTGCTGGTATCGGGAAGGGCAGCTTCATAAACAAGGGTGTCAGTATCAGGATCAAGAGCTCTTAATTTATAATGGTCAATAGAATCAGCTGGATCGGGATCAATAGCTGCATGCCATGTTATCTGAAAAAGTGAATCTTGAACAAGGTCTTCATTTGTAATTGTGGCACCATCGGCGGGCTCTATCAAGGTAAAGCGGGCGGGAGGATTATTGTTGTAGCGTTCAAAAATTGGATCGAAGTAAAGATTAGCATCTTTATCAGAAGCGCAGGCGATCTGGATACAATCAATAGAGACTTTGTCAGATGAGGCGACAGTCCCATCCCCAGTAATCCAACCTGTTACAGGATCATTGAGTAGATCCAGTGAAACCAGCTGCCAGTCCTCTTCGGCTACAGTAATATGATGCCAGGGGCCAGCTTCGTACCCATCATCACCACCAGAACCATCATCTCTAATTACGAAACGGATCTTGACATCGTGGTCATGGCCTCGGACATACATCATTAATTTGGAGTCTGAATGAACCTGATCAACTCTGTTTAGGTTCCAATCGCGTACAAACCAGCCGCCACTTTCGCCAGTATCATCAATTAATTCCATTTTACCTGATTTGCCATTTTTAAAGGCATAATCACCTGAGGATTTAAATGAACTTGCATCTGTCACACCATAAGTAGATCCAGAATAATTGGGATCTGTCCAGTTACCAATGCCTGATTCAAAATCGTTGATAATTCTATCCCAGGCCATTAGGTAAGGCATCTCATATGTGAAATGGAATTCAGTGTTTTCTTCAATTACCAGACCAGCCAGATCAGTAACATTATTAACAGTTAAGACATAGTTTGTTTTTTCAACTAAGCCGCTAACAGTTAAGATAGCAACACTTTCATAAGGAACAACTACAGAACTAGGCTGTCCAATAGTGCTTATATCATAATTTGAAGTAGTGGCTGCTGATGCAGAATCCACCGGTTCATTGAAATTGACTTGAATTGTGGTTTCATCGACTGCAACAACCTGAGCAATTTCAGGTCCAGACAAATCTGCATGAGGATGAGTACCTAAAAATTGAACAGTATTCTGATTCATTACAACCCATTCTGAATTGGTTTCATCAGTTCCAGCCGAAGCGGTCCAATCAGTATTACCCATTTCAATTTCTGGTTTGCGGATCAATGTGTGTTCTTTGGTAGCTTCGGTAACACCGGCAACATCCCAGGCATCGCCTGGATCACCAGAAATGTCACCAACTGCATCAATAACAACAAAATTAGGTTCTGAGT
>JAIPJV010000113.1 GCA_021734005.1 Fidelibacterota bacterium | reverse complement strand
TGAATTCATATTTAAATCGTTCCAGGTATTTTCATCGATGTATTGTTGATTAGTATTTGATTTAATCAAATCATGATAAATAGAAATTAAATTAAAATTTCTATTCATTATTTTTTCTTTTCCCCATTGATCTCTTATTTTATTTTTAAGATTATTCTTTTGAAAAAAACTGAAATTTATATAACGTAAGGATTTTATCATTGCTATTATTCTTGACATTTTTTTCCTTTTTTGTTAAATAATTTAAAATTATATCATTTTATACATTAAAATATTGTTACTATCTTTAAATGTTTTGTTTTTAAGAAAGTGTATTACTAAAAAATTATTAATGCTATGCGCAATGATAGGTGTAATAATATTAGTGGTATATTTTAAAATTAAACAAAAAATTATTCCCATAGTTAACAATTGAAAAAATTTATAAATGTTAAAATGGAAAAAAGCAAATAAAAAGGATGATATAAATATTGATGATGATGAACCAAATCTAATATTTAATTTATTTAATAAAACAACTCTAAAAACAATTTCTTCTAAAATTACTAAAAAAACTATTAATATTAAGATTAGGGGCTTGTGCTTTATTTTATTGAACAAATTATTTTTTGCTACATAATGATTATTTCTATTTCTGTAGATAATAGAGATATTTTTTAAAATTTTTGAGATTATAATTGATAAATAGAAAACTATAATACCAGATATTAATCCAATAAGTATATCATTAATAGAAAATAAATTAACTTGATAATTTTTAATTTTGAACTTATTAATTAATAAAAGGAATATTATAAATAAGTAAAATAAATATTTATAATTTTTGTTATTTAACTTATTCCCTATAATAGTATCCATTTTTTTAAAGGGGATATAACGCCAGCATGAGCGATCCAGACTTCCGAAGCAAAACTCCAGTGAAACCAATCTAAAACTTATGTTAGAAATCATCAACTATTCCTAAACCGAGCTGCTGTCTGGATTCGTCTCCATGCAAATGTTAGAGTTTTTATTAGAATAAACCTTCCAGAAGGGCATCTCTGGAAGGTTTATCGATACTATTTTGCAAAAATCATTTTTTTTGTAAAGACTTCATTCCCACATGTTAATTGATAAATATATACACCAGATGATACTTTTACGCCATTTTCATCTGTTGCATTCCACTTAATTGAATGATAACCAGCACTCATTGTGTTGCTTACAAGCGTTCTTATCTTTTTACCTGTGATAGAATAAACAACAAGTTCTACATTTTGAGTTTTTGGAATTCCAAATTTAATAGTTGTAGAAGGATTAAATGGGTTTGGTGAGTTAGGTTCAAGAACTGTTGTCAATGGTTTTGATGACTGTTTTGTAGGCTCATCGCCAGTGACATAAACATGGATTTGAACATTTTTTGTTTGATTACCAGAATTCACAATACATCTAAGATCATGCCCTTCACTTTTATAATATAGGGTTCTTGTCAAAGATGATCCTGTTTCGCCACTATAATCAACCCAGCCATGATATGTACTATAATGTTGCCATTGATATTCATAATTACCAATTCCTCCTTCTGCTGATACCTCCCAGGTACCAGTTGCGTGATATTGGGGTGCTTTGTCAAATTGATGCCCAATTAAATAGGTTGGGCCACTAATACTTAAATCCAACAACATTTTACCTTGATCTCCTGAAAATCCTAACCAATGTGTTGGAACTCCCATATCAGCAATAGCATTATCAAGAGCAGGTTCCATTGCAACATTTTGGGTTATTGTATAATTCCACCATCTCTGATAAACAGGTTCTGAAGTCCCTATTGGAAGATTTATATCACCTCCAATAAATGTTCTTGCTGATGACATGATTGCACTCTCTAAGGGATCATTGTGTACTTGACAAGAGTTGAAATATAATACTTTTCCAGTCAAATCCTGAGCGCCAAACCAAGTATAGTCAAGAAATCCATTAGATAAATAAATTCCATTGGTATTACCATGTCCAATATTTCCCATGCCAATGAGTTCAGGACAAGTGATGCCAAATCCAACATTCTGTGTTGAGGCATTTGAGCCAAGAAGTTTGTTTACTGAAAACCCTTCGTTACTGGCAAAATTTGTTACATTATTTGTTGCATTAAGTGCTGATGAAATATAATCACATGGCGTATCAAACAAAAAATTAGTACCTGTTGATCTGGATTTTGTTGATATTTTTTTCTGATACAACTTAAAATCTACAATTTTTGGATTGTATTTTTCTTGAAGAATAGTTAATTGGTTGTCAGTAATCTTAACCAACATGAATTTAACTGAGTATGATAATTTACTTAATTTTGTTAAAATATAAGTATCGGATTTTTCAGTTAAAAAAATCTCAGTTCTAAACTGACCTAAATTTAATTTTTTACTATTTGCTTCAACAATTTTAGTAATATTTTTCTCATCAATACGATATGTTTCGTCAACAGGTGTTTTGACGATAATATCAGAAGCAAAAGCAAATGAAAACAGTAGCATGCACAACAGGGTGCATAATAATTTAGACTTTAACATGAGGTCCTCCTTTTAATAACATTTTTCTTTTTATTGAATGAATACTACCGTATTTTTGGCGGTGTTTCATTCTTCTTGGATTTTGAGTCTGGAACATCACTTACCCCATATGAAAAGTTCCATTTTTCATATGGGGTTACTTTTTTCCAATATGCATAATGACCTCCTCTATAATAAAATCTTTAATTTCCATAAGTTGGATAAAAAAAAGTCGTATCTGTTTCCCAAGGACAAACAATATCTAAATTGTCACCTCTAATTTTAAATAAAATATCTGGTGGAATTCCATTTGCTCCTGCTCTTAAATAATTTATGGCACCTGAAAATTCAATATTTTTTTCAGGGATTGTTATAATACTTTTATCCCATATATTTTCTGTGTTTGGTTGTTGAAAATAGTTAATACATCTTGGGAATATTTCAAAATTTTGATATAAAGGTTTAATTGTCATTGAATAATTAAATTTTAAAATTCCATCAGGTGCTAATGTATCTTTAAAAGCAATAATTTCCGGTGAATGACTTGTACTATTCTTAAAGCCATCATTTCTGCCTTTATCATTATAGACAGTAATAGAAAATACATCTTTTTTTGGCAGTTTATTATAGACTGTATCACTTATTAAATTATAAAACTCAATATGTCCATCAGAATCATTCCTTATTACTCTAGGAATATGCCATATATTTTTTACTGCAAACAAGGTATCTTCACCTATATTTTTGATTACTGGCGCAATTGTAATATCGATTAACGAATTATCTGATGAATTTTTATGAATTGAATAGTTTGATACTACTTGTAAATCCATATATTGAATTGTATTGCCATTGATATTAAATAATTCTGCTTTTCTCATATTATCTCTATAATAATTATTCCACATAATATGCTGGACATCATACGGCCCTATTTTTAAATCTTTCCATGTATAGGAGCCGTTCCTTTCATCCGGTTCTTCCGCTACGTGCATGTTTTCAATTCGTGGATAATCCCAGTAATAAGTATAATCAAAACCACAATAAGCCGGCCAGCCAAAGATGGGAGCAGTTCGAGTATTTTTATTTAAACTATCTGGAATTAGGGTTTTCACGTTAAAACAAATTGAATCTTCTTCGCAATTTATTATTACGGTATGATGATATATATCAAGTTCATCAATTGCTTCCAAAAGATAATCTGATTCAGTAACATGCAGATTCAATGAATTAAGCGAATACAGTAGCATGTCTTTCTGTATTGTTGAATTTTGACTGGTGATTGAATATTCTTCTTCTCTATATTTGTGGTATCCGTTTTTAGTTACAGTTATTGTTGTATATGTTGTATCCTTATCATTTTTCTTTGATAGTTGAGATATATTTTCTGATTGTTCAACAGTAGAATTGGTTGTAGCACTGGAACCACCACCATCAAGTAATAACATTTTTTTTGTATCATAATAATTATCTGATCTCAGTGAATAAAAATATAATCCAGCAGATGCGTAAGTTCCATTATTGCTTTTACCATTCCAGTATATTTTAGATTTGCCTTTAGGATAATTTCTATTATTAATACTATATATTTCTTGGCCTAATAGATTATATATATTGATACTAATTTTTTGAGGTTTTGGTAAATAAAAAGGTATCCAGGTTCCGGGATTGAATGGATTTGGATAGTTTTGCAATAAACTATAATCCTGAGGAACCAGTGGTTGATCTTTTATTGAATTTGTTCCAACCTGAACATTAACTGAATAATTGCCACTATCATCAGAATAGTCTGTATCTAAAATATTACCATCATTAGATAAAAAAGTAACCAATGCATTTGGCACACCTACTGAATCCATATCTAATATTTTCCCAGATATAGTAACTTCTTTACTATATAAGTAAGTGATCATATTATAAAATAGAAGAAGCGTTATCATTAGTACTTTAAGAAAAAGTTTAGAATTTTTTTTCTGCATTATATTCTCCCTGTATCTTTGATAGTATCATTTAGTTTTTACACTTACTTATTTAACTCTAACGCCGACTTGCTCACCGACACCGGCTCCGAAGAAAAATCTGGCACAACTAACCTCTTACCTTTTCTTCGAAGCGACTCACTATCAAATTACTTGATGCTAGTAGGTGTTCGGTGCAGCAAAATGTTATATTTTAATGATTTAGCAACTTCACAAACTATCCTGCTTTTCTTTAGCAATAAATTCACATTTCCCATGATCATTTCCATACCATAGATCTACTCTGTACATTCTTCCAGATATTAAGCTATCAGTTTCGCTTGTAATTGGTACATGTGCACCAATTTTGTTAGTATCAATTTGACTATAATCACCATACTTTATTGGTGAATAAATATGGAAATTGTCATTAGTATTAATATGCCATAGGACAATATTTGTATCAAGAGTAATATCTTTAACATATATTGAATTTATCCCATCAAGAGAATAATTCCAACTAATTGTTGGTTGTAATCCATCAGATACATATACATCAAATTTTTCACTAGGTTGACAATTAATTAATATAATCATAAATCCTATTAGCATTATGTTATTTCTGTTTTTTGAAAACATTTTAAATATATCCTTTGATTTTTAAGTTATTTAGTTAAAACCATTTTTTTACTTAAAACCTTTGAACCTGTAATCATTTTATAGATATAAATACCGGATGATACTTTATTACCAAAACTATCTGTACCGTTCCAATTAACAGTATGATACCCTGAATTATATTTTTTATTTGTAAGGGTTTTAATTTTTTGACCGGTCAAAGAATATATAGCAATTTCTACTTTATTTATTTTTGGCAAACCAAAGCGTATTGAAGTTGTCGGATTAAAAGGATTAGGATAATTTTCGTTAATTACTATTTTTTCTGGTATGGACGATAAAAATTTTTGTTGAATAATTCCTTTTTTTGATAATTTCTTAGATTCATCAATTGTTACAGAGATTATATCGGTATCAGTGCCGCCATCAGAATCAAAAACTTTACATTTTAATGAAAAATCAAATGATGATGCGCTTGTAATCTCAGGCTCTCCTTCCCAATGGTCTAAATAAAACCACTGACCTGCTGGCGGTGCTTTACTACCATTTTTTTCAATAACTCCCTCATCATTTCTTTTCCACCATTTGTAATTTATAACAGTTTCACTTCCTCCATATGTAGATGCAAAATATGTTGCAGTTTCACCATATTGTAAACTTGCTGGTCCTCCAATATCAACAGTCAATGGAGGCGGAGGAGGGGGATCAATACCAGGAGGAGTAACTCGAGTACAAAGATCTGTATATGCATCAGGACTATAGAAGGTGCCTGTTAATTCATCCCGTTTCATTATTAACCAATAATATGGTTGATTATGCCATCCATCATGCACATATGCATAACACCACCATGCTGTGTGTAACCAATACCATTTACTTTTTGTTCTTTTTTTGTATCCAACTATAGTAACAGAATGCTCAATCTCTCCTCCGCCGTGATTAGGGGCATCATAGCCACCAACACTCCAAACTAATGGATTACCACCATCAATTTTACTTTTTATATAATGCCAATGAGAATTTATTGTCCCAATCGGAGAATACCCTCCTGGACTACTTTCATTTGAACTAAAATTATATCCTAATGAAGATGTAACGTCTTCAATACCCTCATCAATATAAAATGGATTAGTTCCAGAACCATTTTCATTGGTTCCCATTGCATCAGCAAGATTTTGAATAAGTTGTACGGGAGGATTGTAGTAACTATGATTACCATCAATTAAATTCGGGTATCCATTATTGTCCCAATATCCTAAAACCATTGCAGCAGCTGTAGGACTACATCCATCATCAAAAGAGTTACCACTTTGATCATAAAAAGGCACTCCATTGATGGATGCTGTTTGAGTTCCTTTAGTACTTGGCATTGCATCATCAATATCAACTTGACTTAATCGATATTCCCAAATTTTCTTTTTTTCATCTAAATTGATTAATAAATTTTCTTTTGTATTAAATTTCTCTAGACTGGAAGAAACTTTTAAAGAATAAGTATTAATATAAATATTTTGGTTATTATCACTGAATTCAAACCACTTTTCAACAAAACCATTATAAAAAATTCTTGTAAGTTTTAAAGATTTAGGATTTAGATATTTACTTGCAATTTTTTTTGCATCATATAATTTTGTATAATAATGAGGCAATCCTTCATAAAATTCTTTAATTGTTCCAGCATCATATCTTCCTGCAATCATAAATGTACGGTATTTATCAATACCCCATCTTTGTTTCCTAAGTTCCTCCAATTCGTTTTTACTTAGATTATTTTTTGATGCTTTTAATTTATTTTTGATAGATTCTATATTATTATATATTTGTATTTCATCT
>JAIPJV010000112.1 GCA_021734005.1 Fidelibacterota bacterium | reverse complement strand
AAAATAATTGACCTTGAAAATAGAAAAGAAACCAAGAAAATTCCTGCCAATATTGACAAAATGTTAGATAATCTGGAAAGCATTTTTGAAATTAATTCCAGTGAGAGAAATACAATTGTTTTCATTAATGCTCGCAAGGGAGCTCTGATTGGATTACTACTTGACTATGGAACTGAAGAGCAGAGGCAAAAACTGATTCAGCTTAATCCCCAGAATAAGAAATTTTACCAGCAAAAGATTGAGGAATACAACAGCAATAAGTAGCATAAGAATAAATTAATTATAAAGCAGATAGGTTGATAAAATAAGATCACTTATCTGCTTTTTTTTATGGAGGTATTATGAAAATATTAGTTACCAGGAAAATTCCCGAACCAGGACTTCGTAAATTAAAGAATTTCAATGCTCAGTTAACTATAAATCAGGAAGATCGCAATCTAAAACATGAGGAATTGAACAATCTAGCCTCTGATGCTGATGCCGTTTTGGCAATGCTGGCTGATAACATAGATGCTGATTTTCTGAAATCTCATCCAGGCTTAAAGATCATTGCAAATTATGCTGTTGGATTCAATAATGTCGATATTGAAGCAGCAACCAATAATAATGTAGTTGTCACAAATACTCCGGGAGTACTAACTGACACTACTGCCGATCTAGCCTGGTCTCTGCTTATGGCAATTTCCAGGAGAGTTGTCGAAGCTGATAAATACACACGAGCAGGAAAATTTAAAGGCTGGGCGCCTGAATTGCACTTCGGTAGCGATATATATGGCAAAACTCTGGGCATAATTGGAGCGGGACGCATAGGCCAGGCCACAGCCCGAAGAGCGGCCGGATTTGATATGAAAGTTCTATATCATAGCAGAAGCCAAAAGGAAGATTTTGAAAAAGAAACCGGGGCCCTTAAAGTTGGTCTGGATAATTTGTTGAAAGAATCGGATTTTGTATCCTTACATGTTCCTCTCACCGATGAGACCCATTATATGATTGATGCTGATGAGTTAAGATTGATGAAAAATAATGCTTTCCTGATAAATACAGCCCGGGGACCCGTGATTAATGAAAAAATACTGGCCCGCGCCCTTCAGGAAAATTGGATTGCTGGTGCTGCTCTGGATGTTTTCGAGGAGGAGCCCAAAGTACATCCGCAATTATTAAATCTTGATAATGTTATCCTGACTCCCCATATTGGTTCTGCTACGGATAAGACCCGCAATAAAATGGCAGAAATGGCTGCTGAAAGTATAATCGACGTTTTATCCGGACAAAAACCGGAAAATGTAGTCAATTCAAATATTTATGATAAATAAAATGGTTCTACAATATTTATTATGTATTTGAATATTTTGAAATTAGCACTATGTTCTTAACATGGTGTAGAAAAAGAAAAATTTCCCTTATGAAAATATCCTCTGGCCCAATTCCAGAATTTTTGGAAGCCTACTACAGTAGGCTGGTTTTTGGTTTTGGAAAAACTTTATCCACCAGTCTTAAGTCTGATGCTACTCTCAATCCGCGGAATTTTAATGGGTATGGAAATCTATAAAAATTTTCTTAGTAGTTTGGAAATTATTGGAATCATTTTCCAACTTAAGATTTATAGATCATAAAATTCTTAGAGTACCAGGAAAGTTAATTTTGATTGGCCTGCATTTCTTCAATTGTTTCAGTAAGGCCAGAGCGATCAGAATAAAAGGGATCATGTTTGGTCTCTTTTATCCAGTCGTGGATATTTTGCCAGTACTGAAGGGCAGTACTACGGTCAGAAGGCTGGTTAGCATATTTGTAAATATCTATAGCCCGTAGAATTTCGTGAAGATCATCAATTATATCTTGATCCAGATCAAAATAGTGGGAAGATTCAATAATCTCAGAAGTTGACATTTCCAGAGCATAGATGAAGAATCTTCTTTCCAGATACTGGCGCACTATTTCCGACAATTTGAAATAAAATATTTTCAGCGATTCTTTGTCAGAAAAATTGGTTTCCTCACGCAGTTTTTTTAACCTCTGAAAGGCAACTGAATGAGGCGGTTTCAGATAATCTTCTTCCACCTTTTGCGTTTTATTATTTTTTTTGCGCCATTGCCAGATACTTAAATAGAGACCCAAACTGAAGAGAATAAATAGAGCAGCAAAAATTATAGTTTCCCAGGGGATAATTGTGCGAATAGGGAAGGGGCCTTTAATATCTTTTTCCTGACTGGCATTGGGAGTTAGGACTGAGATAACATTAATGCAGATTGAATCACTTTTGTAAACGAGAGCCTGACTGGAATCTGTTTTGGACGAAACTTTGACTGCCAGAGGAGGAATTTTTACCTTGCCAGTATCAAAAGTTGTTATTTTATAATGGGCTTGAGATTGGAGTAAATTTTTCAATTCTTTCTGAGTAGTAGATCGATCCAGAACCTGGAATTTGCCGAATTCTTCACTGTCTGGAAATTTTACCTGTTGCTCTTTTTCATGTTGAATATTTATTGTGAGATTTATATGATCACCAATTGTAGCGATAGTTGTATCAACCCGGGTGACCATTTCACCATCAGCAAAAACATGATTATTAGATAAAATAGCAAAAAATAGGATAATAAAAGCAAAATTGAGGGTACGGGAAAAAAATGATTTGGCTCTTTTATTGTTCATAAATTTATTCATGAAAGTACTTATTATTTTAAACGTTGGGCTCTGGTTTTAAAGAAGCTGACCAGAGGTTTTATATAGGATTGGGAAACATCGATTTCTATGTGATCCAGATTTATTCGATTGGCCTTTTCAACGAATTTGTTACGTTTCTCTTCAATATAATCTATATATTTTTGCTTTGATTGTTTATCGCTGGTATTGATCGTTATTTTTTGGCCTGTCTCAGGATCCTGAAAAGTGACCAATCCCAGATCGGGGATATTTTTTTCCCGCTGATCTACAGTATGAATTGCAATAGCATCATGTTTTTTATTTAGAATTTTTAGGGCTTGAAAATAGCCTTGATCTTCAAAATCCGATAGAAGAAATACTATACTGTGGCGTTTAAGACCGTTCAATAGGTGCTCAAGGCCTGTATTAATGTCAGTTTGACGTGATTTGGGCTTGAAGTATAGGATTTCTCTGATAACCCGTAAAACATGACTGCGGCCTTTTTGCGGTGGAATATATTTTTCAATTTTGTCAGTAAAAATCAGCAGACCTACTTTGTCATTATTCCTGATTGCTGAAAAGGCCAGGAGAGCGCTGATCTCAGCAGCAATTTCTGATTTGAATTTTTCATTAGAGCCAAAGTTACCTGAACCAGAAGCATCAACAGCCAGCATTACTGTTAATTCGCGCTCTTCTTCGTAAACTTTTACATAAGGATGATTGTTGCGGGCTGTTACATTCCAGTCAATATTTCTGATATCATCACCAACCACGTATTCCCGTACCTCAGAAAATTCCATCCCCTGACCCTTAAAAACGGAATGATATTCTCCGCTAAAGACGTCGTCAACCAGTTTGCGGGTCTGGAGTTCTATGAGCTTAACTTTTTTTAGAATTTCACGTGGTATCATATATAGATATTTTCGAGATTTGTTAATTTTGCCCTGATTTTTTATTAATCATTAACTTTTTAAAATCCTGATTCTCAAGCTTAGGGCACTTCCACAGTTTCTACAACTCTTTTTATAATGTCTTCAGTTGTGACTTCTTCAGCCTCAGCTTCAAAAGTCGGGATGATTCGATGACGCATTATATCATAAATAATTTCCCGAATATCTTCCGGCGTAACAAATCCTCGGCCTTCCATAAAGGCCCGGGCTTTTCCTGCCAGGGAAAGATAGATTGATGCCCGGGGAGAAGCACCAGTATTGATAAAGTTTTTCAATTCATTGAGATCATACTCTTCCGGTTCCCGGGTCGCAAAAACAAGGTCAACAATATAATTGTGAATTTTCTCATCAATATAAACTTCATTGACAGTTTTTCGGGCTTTTTTAATTGCTTCAGGATCCACAACTTTAGAAACTTCATTAACGACTTCAGTTTTGGCCATCCTGTCAATGATCTGGAGTTCTTCCTTTTTGCTGGGATAGGAAACAATTACTTTGAATAGAAAGCGGTCAACCTGGGCTTCAGGGAGAGGATAAGTTCCTTCCTGTTCCAATGGATTTTGTGTAGCCAGAACAAGAAAGGGATCATCAAGTTTAAAGGTCTGATCGCCAATTGAAACCTGGCGTTCCTGCATACCTTCCAGGAGGGCAGATTGTACTTTTGCAGGCGAGCGGTTGATCTCATCAGCCAGGATTATATTATTGAAAATGGGCCCTTTTTTGGTTTCAAATTCTGCTGTTTTCTGATTATATATTAGAGTACCGATCAAGTCGGCTGGGAGTAGATCGGGAGTGAATTGGATACGATTGAAAGAAGCATCCATTGTCTGAGCCAGGGTGCTGACAGTTAATGATTTTGCCAGGCCCGGTACTCCTTCAAGAAGAATATGACCATTGCAGAGTAGTCCCATTATCAGCCTGTCAATCATCTGATTTTGGCCAACAATGGTTTTATGCATTTCATTCTGGAGATTTTCTACAAAACTGCTCTCATCTTCAATTTTTTTGTTAAGTTCCGATAAGTTGAAGGACATTTATTACAACCTCATTATTTATCTGAATTATTCTTTCTTTTCGCTCAACTGGTCAGCCTGGATTACATCCTCCAGATTTTTTCCCAGGTTCTTTAGTTCCCATTTAGCAGAAGGTGCTAATTCATGATCAGAAAATTTTGCTAGAAAATCTTTATAAGCCTGTTTGGCTTTTTCTAAGTTTTGTAGATCATTAGCATAAACATAGCCAATCATAAACATTGCATTGGCTGTGCTTGGACTTTCAGGATATTTATTGATGAATTTTTGGTAGGTTTGGATGGCTCCTTTGAATTCATTGGTATTAGAGCGTTTGATTTCACCAATTCTCAAAAGAGACTTGGGAGCCAGGGAATCAGATGGAAAATACTCCAAAATTTTATTATATTGATCAATTGCACCCTCATAATTTCCAACATCAGCCAAAGCCTGGGCAGATTCCCAATAACCGCTGGCATCTTTTTGTGGTCCACCACAACTGATTAGTAATAACAATCCTACGATTAGGATAACAGATCTTTTAAACATTTGACCCTCCGTTTAATCTTAAATTTTCAAATAATCGGCTCTTAATTTATCAGAAATATTTTAAAAATTAAATAGCAAACTTTTTACAAAATGATTGGAGAATTGTTCCATTCTGAGCCGGGATAATTAGATCAAAGTCTTATATGGAATTAAATCAGAGCTTTATCAAATAATTTACCGAAAAAAAATGTTTTAATATTGCCTTCAAATATATAGATTAACTCCGGAATGTAGATGAACAAAATATCTTCTCAAAAAGGGATAAAATGGAAAAACTTGGATAATTATGCAGAATAATTGCCCGCTATGCTTAAGCGAAAAAATCCGATTATTTCAGAAAGTTGACAATAAACAATACCAAATATGTTCCAATTGCGATCTGGTTTTTTTACCCCGAAAATGTCACCTTTCGCGTGAAGAAGAAAAAAAGCGGTATGACCTGCATGAAAATGATCCTGAAGATGAGAATTACCGTCAGTTTCTTTCCGGAATGCTAAATGCAATTCTGGATAATGTTAACCAGCCTGCAGAAGGTTTGGATTATGGAAGTGGTCCGGGGCCTGTTCTGGATCAGATGCTGGAGGAAAAGGGCTATAAAATGGATATTTATGATCCTTTTTATGAACCGCGTAAAATTATCTATAAAAAGAAATACGATTTTATTACCTGTACTGAAGTTGTCGAGCATTTTGTCTGCCCCGGTCCTGAGTTTGAACAATTAATTAATATGCTCAAGCCTGATGGCTTTCTGGGAATCATGACCCGTTTGAGAACTGAGCAGATTGACTTTTCCAGCTGGCATTATAGAAGAGATCCTACTCATGTTTGTTTTTATTCGGATTCTACTTTCCGGTGGATTGCAAAAAATTATGATCTACAAAGGAAGAAAATATCAGATCAGGTCAACCTATTTGTAAAAAATTAGCTGAACAAAAAAAATTATACAAAATAAAAAGCGGACAGCCTAAACTGTCCGCTTCATTTATTTAATCGTGGCTTGTTTTTAAAGGATATTATTCCTCATCGTCATCAACGACTTCAAAGTCAGCATCTTCAACTTCCTGGTCTTCATCGGAAGTTGAGCTGGATTGCTTTTGCTGAGCGCCTGCTCCAGCTCCGGGACCGCCTGCTTGCTGTCCTGCAGCGCCAGCTGCACCGGCTCCTGCTGCACCATCAGGTCCACCTTGAGCTTGCTGATCGCCCTGATACATGGATGAAGCCATTTCAGACCAGGTGCTATTCATATTGTCAATTGCTTCCTTGATTTTGGTCTCATCGCCATCTTCTTTGGCTTTTTTGAGATCATCTAAAGCATCCTGGATTTTGCTTTTTTGACTGTCATCAAGTTTGTCACCATATTCATCAAGATTCTTTTCTGTCTGATGAATGAGAGCATCGGCTCTATTACGAATTTCAATCTTTTCTTTGCGTTTTTTATCTTCTTCAGCGTGCTTTTTGGCTTCTTCAACCATATCATCGATTTCATCTTCACTTAAACCACTGGAAGTCTCTACACGAATACTCTGTTTCTTTCCTGTTCCCTTATCTTTGGCAGAAACATTCAATGTTCCATTTGCATCAATGTCGAAGGTTACTTCAATCTGGGGAACACCGCGAGGGGCAGGAGGAATTCCATCAAGATGGAAACGGCCAATACTTTTGTTATCTTTGGCCATTTCTCGTTCGCCCTGAAGAACATTTATTTCTACCGATGTTTGATTGTCAGCAGCAGTAGAGAACACCTCTTTTTCTTTAGTTGGAATGGTTGTATTGCGTTCGATTAATTTTGTAGTAACTCCACCCAGAGTTTC
>JAIPJV010000111.1 GCA_021734005.1 Fidelibacterota bacterium | reverse complement strand
TTTTCCAGCATTGATTTATGTTTATTATAGGCTCCCTGTAATCCAAGAACACCTGCGATTTTGCTCATCAATGAGACCTGATTTCAGTTAGTATTTACCAGCCGCGATTTGCCATTCTTTCTTCTTCGGGAATGTCACTGAGTTCCTGGCCTTTCATAGCTTCGGCCAATTCTTCAGAAACTTCAGCAAGCTTCTCAGGATTGTCATAATAGGTAACAGCATTCACAATGGCTTTGGCCCGGGGTTCAGGATCATCAGAAGCGAAAATTCCGGAGCCGACAAATACTGATTCTGCACCGAGTTGCATCATAAGGGACGCATCAGCAGGAGTAGCAATACCGCCTGCAGCAAAGTTAGGTACAGGCATTTTTCCAGTTTCAGCAACTTTCTGAACGAGATGAAAAGGAGCACCCATTTTCTTGGCTTCAGCCATCAGTTCATGGCTATCCAGCTGGGTAAGCGCTTTCATTTGACGCTGAACAGTTCGCATATGGCGGACTGCTTCCACAATATTACCAGTTCCAGCTTCACCCTTTGTTCTGATCATGGCAGCGCCTTCGCCAATTCTCCTGAGAGCTTCACCAAGATTGCGGCAGCCACACACAAAAGGAATTTTGAAATCATATTTCCAAACATGATTCTCTTCGTCAGCAGGCGTTAATACTTCGCTTTCATCTATAAAATCAACTTCCAGAGCTTCAAGAATCTGAGCTTCAGCAATATGACCGATTCGGCATTTAGCCATGACCGGAATATCAACAGCTTCTTGAATTTCTTTTATCATTTTGGGGCTAGACATTCTTGCAATTCCGCCATGTTCACGAATTTCCGCAGGAATACGTTCCAGAGCCATTACAGCAGCGGCTCCTGCATCCTCTGCAATTTTGGCCTGTTCGGGAGTGGTCACATCCATGATCACACCACCTTTGAGCATTTCGGCCAAACCAACTTTTACTTCAAAGGAATTTTTTTCTTTCTTACTCATAAATACTCCTCGTTTAGAACATAAGTTATAAAAATCTTAATCAAAATGAAGTAATTTTTCTTTTTACTTCCTTGATAATATTATCCGGAGTGGAGGCACCTGCGGAAATGCCCACAGTTTCGATATCTTTGAACCATTTTGGTTTCAAATCGTCAGCACCTTCCACCTGTTTTGTATTTGGGTTAATTGTTTGGGCGACCTGCACCAGTCTTTTAGTATTGGCACTGGTAAACGACCCAATGATGATTACAAGATCATTCTTTTGGGATAATTGTTTTACGGCCTGCTGTCTATTCCGGGTAGGAGCGCAAATAGTATTAAAAATCCGCAAATCTTCTATAGTCCTGATTAGATGGCCGATAATATTTTGAACATCACCAATATCCTGGGTTGATTGGACTACAACTCCTGCTTTTGCAAATTTTTTGTCTGGGATATCATCAACTTCTGAAAGTATGATTGGATTAGCAATTTGGCTGGCAATGCCTTCCACTTCATCATGACCATGATCGCCAATAATAAAGACCTGGCGATCCTCTTTTTCCAGAATTCTGGCTTTATTGTGAATATCCTTGACCAGAGGACAGGTTGCATCAATGATTTCAAAACCCATTTCCTGCGCTTTTTTCCAGGTCTCAACAGGTGTGCCATGAGCCCGAAATAAAAGAGGTATGCTGGTATCAGCATCTTCAAGGCTGCCCACAACAATAACGCCTTTATCACTCAAATCCTGAACAACATTTTCATTATGCACAATATCACCCAGCATTTGAATCTGGCCATATTTCTGGCAACCTTCTTCAGCTTTCTTAATCGCCTGTTTAACACCGGCGCAGAAACCCATTTCACGGGCTTCAATTATTTGAAGCTTTTTAGCGGGCATGAGTGATTCCCTTTTGGGCTTGATAGCGGCCATTTTTGTCAGCATAACTTATACCACATTCCTCATCACTCTCAAAAAATAGCAGCTGGCAAATACCTTCACCAGCATAAAGTTTGGCTGGCTGAGGCGCAGTATTGGAGATAGAAAGAGTAGCAAAACCTTCCCACTCCGGTTCAAAGGGAGTTACATTAGCAATAATTCCGCAGCGGGCATAAGTTGACTTACCATCAGCAATAGTGATCACTTTCTTTGGAATGCGAAAGTATTCCAGACTTTTAGCCAGAACAAAACTGTTGGGCGGAATTATGCATTCTTTCCCTTTAAAATTCTCAAAAAACTCATCATTCATATTTTTCGGATCAATGGGTTGATCACCATTTCCTTTAAATATTTTAAATTCATCAGATAATCTGATATCATATCCATAGGCAGAAACACCATAGGAAATTGTCTCTTTGCTAGATTGTTCCTGTGAAAATGGCTCGATCATTTTTTTCTCTCGGGCCATTTTTGCTATCCAATTATCAGGTTTGACTGTCATAAGATCTCCAAAGATTTAATATTTAACCCTTCTATCTATTTTATATATTTCAAAGGGACTCTAGTTCCTAAAAAATCACATTTTTATAATAATAAAGAATCATTTCAAATAATATTTAATTATCAAGCTGTTCCTGAACGCATTTCTTGAGTTCCGGTAGCAGAGTCTCGATGGCTCTATCCATGTCTTTGAATATTTCAGCACCAGCCGCATAAGGATGACCACCACCATTAAATTGTTTGGCTAATTTATTGATCACGATTTTGCCTTTTGAACGAAAATTGATTCTGGTATGCTGGTCGGAATTCTCCAGAAATTTTACAGCAACTTCGACTCCTCGAATTCCTCTAACAAAGTCGGTAAATCCTTCAATATTTTCGGCCTTTGCCCCGGCTTTATCAAGCAATTCTTTATCAATTTTGAACCAGGCAATTTTTCCATCCAGTTCATAATTGATATTTTGCAGAACCATTCCCAACAGTTTTGTCTGTTCCGGGAGCCGATTTTCATAGATTCTGTTGTAAATTTCTCCGGGTACAATTCCCATTCTCACCAGTTCTGTAGCAATTTCCATGGTCTCAGTATCCGTATTTTTAAAGCGAAAAGAGCCAGTATCAGTTAATATTCCAGTATAGAGAGCCTCTGCAATTTCAAGATTGAAAAAATCGGGAAAATGATTCTGGAATATATCATAAAGAAGAATGGCTGTTGATGAAACATGCGGATCAACCATTTCATAATCAAAAGAATCATGCCGAATAGGATGATGGTCAATACAAACAATGGGACGGGAAGTCTCCCGCATCTGTTGGCCAACTTCTCCCAGACGAATTATAGAACCGATATCAAGCACGATTGTCAGGTCATATTCATCAATTATTCCCGGATGCCCGCTTTCTGAATAATGGTTAAAAATATTGTCATTATTTAAAAAATTGTATTCATAGGGAAGAGGATCAGGATTCATGATTTTAACCTCTTTCCCTAGTCTTTTCAATAAAATGTAAATTGCCTTCTCTGAACCCAGACCATCACCATCAGGATGAATGTGAGTTGTGACCAGGATTTTTTCATGCCGGTCAATTTGTTCTAATATTTCGCTCCAGTCTCTTTTCTCCATATTTCAATTCCAGTTTATTAACGATTTAGAAATCCGTTAATATATATCATTTTTATTAAAAAAGAAACCCCTCTTAGCAGATTTTTGAGAAAAATTATTATTGATCGGTTTATTTGTATAAAATTGGAACTTACAGAATTTGTTTAGTATTTTTGTCAATAGATTATAAAATATGGATATATTCGTTATTTTTATCAGTGGTAAAATGGTTTGAATAAAGTGGTTGATAATGATCGTCACTCAGGAGGATTTCATCCAAATCCAATCCATTAAATAAGAAAAATATGAAAAATTATGCCCGAGAGTTATTTACTGATTGGCACACCTAGTTCAAATTGCTGATCTTTTATAGCCCATTTCTTCAGAATAAAAACAATTATCAAGCCTAAAAAGATGCCTAATAATGCACCGCCAACAATATCGGCAGGATAGTGAACGCCCAGATATATGCGGCTATAAGAAACAACTGCCGCCCAGCTATACATGAACCAGCGCAGGCTGCGAAGATCAACCAGTTTGGCAATGAAAGTTGCTCCGGCAAAAGTATTGGCAGCATGGGAACTAACAAATCCAAATTTGCCGCCCCGCTTGCCATGCAAAATGTGAATTATATTAGAGAGAGCCTCGTTGTGGCTGGGACGCAATCGCTGAAATCCATCTTTGAATATTTTTACAGAAATCTGATCAGATAAGGTTATCAAAATCGCCAGGCCAAGTATGATCCAGATCGACTTTTTACGATAAATATAGATCAAAAGACCAATCAAAACCAGATAAAAGGGATACCAGGTTTCTTTGGCGCTGATCACCCACATTATTTGATCAAGAAAATCGGCATGTAAACCATTCAAAAAAATGAATAATTTTGTATCCAGTCCAATCAAAAAATCGAGCATTACCCACCTATCTATAAAATTTCGTTGATCATTTTCAGCATGGGCTTCTGTAGATTCCTGTTCGTAGCCAGAACTTCACCATCATAAAGATCAAAAGCCTGGCCGGAAAAATTGCAAATCTGCCCTCCAGCTTCTTGAATTATAAGCGAGCCGGCTGCAATGTCCCAGGGGTTTAGATCGAATTCCCAGAAACCATCAAATCTACCACAGGCTGTATAGCACATATCTATAGCTGCTGAACCGCCTCGTCGCACGCCCTGCGAATTTTCATAGATCTTCTTGAAAATTTCCATATTTTTATAAAAATGATCATTCAATTCGTAGGGAAAACCTGTGCCAAACAGGCCATTTTCCATACTGTTAACAGTAGAAACCTGGATCTTCCTACCATTTAGATAAGCGCCCTGATTCTTGATAGCCGTAAAAATTTCATTGAGAAAGGGACAATTGACAACACCAATCATCATTTCATCGTCAATAGCAATACCAATCGAAACGGCAACCATATGATGATTGTGGACAAAATTGGTTGTTCCATCGACTGGATCGACTATCCATTTGACTTGTGAATCGGTGGCTTTGTCAGCCGATTCCTCTCCTAATATCTGATGCTCAGGATATCTTTCTGAAATGGCGTCGCGGATGAGCTGCTCAGATTGCTTATCGATCTGAGTGACCATGTTAGCCCGTCCCTTGTAATCAATTTTCAGACTTTCGGAAGCATTGCGCTTGATGAAATCACCAGCAGCTTTACTAATATCAACAGCATTATGATAGAGGTGGATTAAACCATTATTATTTATCAAACGCTACTCCTTTTGTTTTTTGAGTTCCAGCTTTTCCTGGTAAGTAAGATGTTTTTTGCTGGTATATTTTTGGGCTTCATCTTTAATGGTTCCCGACAGATAGATCAAAGCAATTAAATTTGGAATGGCCATCATACCCAGAGCAAAATCTCCAAAAGCCCACACAGCTTCCAGAGATATTATAGCGCCAATGAAATTGAACACTATAAAAAAATATTTGTAAGCTTCAGCTCCTTTGTGACCAAATAGAAAATAAGCCCCTCGATTCCCATAATAAGACCAGGATATTGAGGTTGAAAGACCAAAAAGGAGCACACCAAAGGTGATAATCATGCCGCCCCAATTACCTAACAACCTTAAGCCTCTTTTGAAAGCCCAGGAGGTCAATGGTGATCCGTTTTTCATCATCTCACCTTTCAAATAGAGCTGCTTATCACTGTTTTTCAGATGCATTAATTTTTCAGAGTTAATGTGAACAGTTCCTGTATAAGGTTCTTCTTCAACTAGTAAAATAGCATTGTCAACTGTGCCATGATTCTTGACAAAATTCACACTCTCAGTTTTCCCATTTTTTACCTGAAAACTTGTATTGGCGAGAATATGTTTTTCATCAAGCTGGGCATTTTGACCTATTTTGGTGCCTTGTTCAATTACAGCAATATCATTCTGAGCATTGACAACAATTTTGGAGGGTTGTTTGTCTTTCCAGACACCAGTAGTGATAATAACCAGACCTGTTATTGTGCAAACTGAAATTGTATCTATGAAAGGGCCCAGCATGGCAACTATACCTTCGCGGGCCGGTTCTTTGGTTTTGGCAGCAGCATGGGCTACAGGTGCACTACCTTGACCGGCTTCATTGGAAAACAATCCTCGCTTAATACCCCACATAAGCATATACATGAATCCTGCACCAGCAAAACCACCAATCTGCGCACTATGGGTAAAAGCCGATCTGAAAATTAAGCCAAAAGTGTCCGGAATTTCAGTTATATTGAGAGCCAAAATAGTGAGCCCACCTAATATATATAAAGCACACATGAACGGAGCCAGGATGGAAGCTACCCGCCCAATTCTTTTTACACCACCAATTATAACAATGGCTATGAATGTTGCTGTAAAAACTCCGGTTATCCAGGTTGGAATGGAAAAAGAGGCTCGCATTTGATCGGCAATTGTAAAGGATTGAATTGTATTACCAGTAGCCATAGCAGAGATCATTAACATGGTAGCAAAAAGCATAGCCATCCAGGTAAATTTTTTCCCCATACCCTTTTTTATGTAGTACATGGGACCACCAGCAACTTCACCTTCCGGAGTAATGTCCCGAAATTTCAGGCTCAATGTCGCTGACCCAAATTTTAATGACATACCCAGAATAGCAGTGATCCACATCCAGAATAGAGCGCCGGGACCACCGTAATGGATTGCTGTGGCTACGCCAGCAATATTGCCAATACCAACGGTTGCGGAAAGGGCAGCTGAAATAGCCTGAAAATGGGAAATATCACCCTGGTCATCTGGATCATCGAATTTTCCCATGATTACTTTCCAACCATGGAAAAATCGTCTGATCTGAATGGCTCGCGTTCTCATTGTCATAAAAAAACCGGCGAATAGTAACAGCACGATCATAAAAGGGAAAAATGAAGGAGTTGCCCAAATGAAATCTGCCAGCGTCTCTAAAACATGTGTTAAAGTATCCAACTTTTCCTCCTCATCTTGGATAATGATTGTCTAAATAAATAGAGCACAACAACTGCTTAATCTATTG
>JAIPJV010000110.1 GCA_021734005.1 Fidelibacterota bacterium | reverse complement strand
AAATAATATATTACGAAAAATACGTTGTACTAAATCCAGGGAAATCCGACCTTTCTTATAAAGATGTTATCTCGGAAGAAGAATACCTGGAATACATGGAAAAATATGGAAAACCAACCGGCAGTGATCTTTTTGAGGAGGATGAAGAAGCAGAAGGCGATTATTTTGTAGCAAAAACCGGTGGCGAAGCCATGCGCGAATTGCTCAAAAACCTGGATGTTGTCAGTCTCTATAAAAAATTGAAACGTAAACTCAAGAAAACCACTGCCAAGACAAAGAAACGGAATTATCTGAAGCGCTTGAAGGTTATCCGCGCTTTTCTACCTGAAGAAGGCAAACCTGAAAACAAACCGGAGTGGATGGTAATCACAATTCTGCCCGTTATTCCACCTGACCTCCGTCCTCTGGTTCCTCTTGAAGGTGGCCGTTTTGCAGCCAGTGATCTAAACGATCTCTACCGCCGTGTGATTATTAGAAATAATCGCCTTAAGCAACTCATGGATATCAACGCTCCTGATGTCATTTTGAGAAATGAAAAAAGAATGCTGCAGGAAGCCGTTGATTCACTTATTGATAATAGCAAAAGAAGAACAGAAGTTCGAAGTGGTACCCGCCGTCCTCTCAAAAGTCTCAGTGATATGGTTAAAGGAAAAGAAGGACGTTTTCGGCAGAATCTGCTGGGTAAACGTGTTGATTACAGTGGTCGTTCCGTGATTGTTGTAGGTCCGAAATTGAAATTACACCAGTGCGGATTGCCCAAGAAAATGGCTATTGAACTCTTTAAACCTCATATAATCCACCAACTGGTCAGAAGGGGCATAGCCCAGACCTCAAATGCCGCCAAAAATATGGTCGAAAGGCGCGATAAAGAGGTCTATAGATTACTTGACTATGTTGTCAAAGATCATCCAGTTATGCTAAACCGTGCTCCAACCTTGCATAGACTGGGGATTCAGGCTTTTGAACCTGTTCTTGTTGATGGAAATGCTATTCGGCTCCATCCTCTGGTCTGTCCGGCTTTTAATGCTGACTTTGATGGTGATCAGATGGCCGTTCATGTACCATTATCCCAGCAAGCTATTGTAGAAACCCGTACTCTCATGCTGGCTAGTCACAATGTGCTCCATCCTGCCCATGGTAATCCAATTGCCCTGCCTACTCAGGATATGGTTCTGGGAATATATTATCTGACTAAGAAAAAAGATGGTGCCCGAGGTGAAGGCAAAGTGTTTGCCTCTCTTGATGAGGTTAACAAGGCCTTTAATGTTCAGAAAATCGATCTCCATGCTGAGATCAAAGTTCGAGTAGATGGAGAATTGATTGATACTACTGCCGGTCGAGCACTTTTCAACTCCTTTTTGCCTGATGACATTAAATATGTCAATCAACTGGTGACAAAACGGGATCTGGAAAGTATTATTGGACGCATTTATAAAGAAAAAGGTAATGAAACAACCGTACAAGTTCTCGATGATCTTAAAGAGCAAGGGTTTGGCTTTGCTGAAAAATCGGGAATTACTATGTCTATGTCCGATGTTATTGTTCCTGATGAGAAACAGAATATTCTGCAGGAAGCTTTTGACAGAGTTGAAGATATTCAGGAAAAAAATAAACGTGGTGTGATCACCGAAGGTGAAAGATATAATAAGATTATTGATGAATGGACTCATACAACAAACAAACTGTCCCGCGTAATGGCTCAAAACTTTAAAAAAGTTAACCAGGGTTTTAATCCTCTTAATATGATGGTGGATTCTGGAGCCCGTGGTAGTACTGACCAGATTAAACAGCTGGCTGCCATGCGTGGTCTGATGGCCAAACCGCAAAAATCTTTGAGTGGTTCTGTTGGTGAAATTATTGAAACACCGATTACATCCAATTTTAAAGAAGGTCTGACTGTACTGGAGTACTTTATTTCTACTCATGGCGCTCGAAAAGGTCTGGCTGATACTGCCTTGAAAACTGCTGATGCTGGTTACCTAACTAGAAGACTGGTTGATGTTTCTCAGGATGTTGTTGTCAATGAAGAAGATTGTGGCACAATTGCCGGTATTGAAGCCGAGGCCATTAAAGAAGAAGAAAAAGTAATTGAAAGTATTTCTGAAAGAATCGAAGGACGTGTTGCTCAGCAGGATGTTTATCATCCCGACGAGGAAGATGAACTGATTGTAGAAGTCGGTCAGATGATCACCGAAGATAAAGCCAAACAAATTGAAAGAGCCGGTATTGAAAACGTACGAATTCGTTCGGTATTGACCTGCGAATCTAAACACGGTGTTTGTGCTAAATGCTATGGTAAGAATCTGGCAACTAATAAAATGGTTACTGTAGGTGAATCAGTAGGAATTACCGCCGCTCAGGCCATTGGTGAACCGGGTACTCAGTTAACTCTGCGAACATTCCACTTAGGTGGAACAGCTGCCCGTGTTGTTGAAGAGTCAGAAACCAAAGCCAAGACAGCCGGTAAAGTCCGATTTACAGAAGATTACAAAGCAGTGGATCAAGAAGATACAGACTACAAGATCGTTCTATCACGAAATGCAGAACTCAACATTGTTGATGAAAATAATCGAGCCACTTCCTCATATAATATACCTTATGGTGCTCACATTGTTGTTGAAGAAAATGATGAAGTTGATGTCGACGATATTCTTTTTAGGTGGGATATTTATTCAGACTCTATTCTGGCTATGCATACTGGAAAAGTTCGCTTTGTAGATATGATCGAGGATATAACTTATAGAATAGAAGCTGATGAATCAGGACATAAATCAGCCAAGGTTATCGAAGCCAAAGACAGAAAAATTGCTCCGCGGATTGATATTGTTTCCCAAGAAAATGGAGAGGAAGTCGTCCATAAAGGCCGTTTGCTTCCAGTTGAAGCAATGGTCAAAGTTTCGGAAGGTGACACTGTCAAAAAAGGTGACGTGCTTGCTAAGAAACCAAAAGAAAGTGGTAAGACTTCTGATATTACAGGTGGTTTGCCGCGTGTTGCTGAACTTTTTGAAGCCCGCAAACCAAAAAATCCTGCTGTGATTACCGATATTAATGGTATAGTCAAATTTGGTGAAACAAAACGAGGCCGCAGAAGAATTATTATTGAAGGTGAAGAAGGTCAGCGCAAGAAATATAAGATGCCCTATGGCCGCTATGTTCTTGTTCATGAAGGTGACCGGGTCAAAGCCGGTGATCGTCTCTGTGAAGGACCAGTTTCACCTCGTGATATCTTGCGAGTAAAGGATCCCCGTGCTGTTCAGGATTATCTGTTAAATCAGATTCAGGAAGTTTACCGTCTGCAGGGTGTACGAATCAATGATAAACACATTGAGGTTGTTATCCGACAGATGATGAAAAAGGTTAAAATTCAGGATCCCGGTGATACAGAACTACTCGAAAACGATGTTATTTCCAAGAATGCTCTTAATGAAGCCAACGAAAATATCCAGAATAAGGTTGTAGTCGTTGAAGTTGGGGATTCCGATTGGGAAGAAGGCGATGTAGTTGACCGGGCAGAATTCACAAGATACAATAGAATGCTAAAAGATGAGGATAAGAAACCGGCTAAAGCCCGTGTAACTCGTCCCGCCCGATTCAGTGAGAAATTGAATGGAATAACAAGAGCATCGCTGGGAACAGAATCTTTCCTTTCTGCAGCTTCATTTCAGGAAACAACCAGAGTATTAACAGATGCTTCAACTGCTGCTAAACGGGATGACTTGATTGGATTAAAAGAGAATGTAATCATTGGTCAACTTATTCCTGCTGGCACAGGTCAACGCAAATATGAAGACCTGGTTGTATTGGAGCCAGAGGAAGAGACAGAAGAGTGGGCTCAAATCCAGAAGAAAAAAGAGCGAGAAAAGGAAGAGTTGCGGGAAATGAAAAAATAGGGAAAAAATGATTGCATTAGAGTTAAAAAAACAATAATTTTTGGGGCTTTTTAGTCAATGGAGATAATATGCCAACAATTAATCAGTTAATTCGCAAAGGTCGAAAGAAAGAAAAAAAGAAGAGTAAGTCCAGAGCTCTGGAAGGTAGCCCGCAAAAACGTGGCGTCTGCACCAGAGTATATACTACAACACCTAAAAAACCAAACTCAGCATTGAGAAAGGTTGCCAGGGTGCGACTGTCTAATGGTAAAGAAGTTAATGCCTATATTCCTGGAGAAGGACATAATCTGCAGGAACATTCTATCGTTCTGGTAGAGGGCGGTCGTGTAAAAGATCTTCCTGGTGTCCGTTATCACATAGTACGTGGTACCCTGGATACTGCCGGAGTTGAAGACAGAAAGACAAGTAGATCACGATATGGCGCTAAAAAGCCATCATAATTATTTTGGGAGATTATTAATGGGTAGAAGAAGATACGTAAAAGATTTTTTAGAACCCGATTGGAAATATAATAGTAAGCAGGTAAGCAAATTTGTTAATTACCTTATGCTAGGGGGTAAAAAAACACTTGCTTCCAATATATTTTACGATGCTCTTAAACTTGCTGAAGATCAGATTGGAAAAAGTGGAATTAAGATCTTCAATAAAGCAATTAAGAATGCTTCACCCTATGTAGAAATCAAATCAAAACGTGTTGGTGGAGCTACTTATCAGGTCCCTGTTCAGGTTGATGAAGAGAGAAAATTTGCTATCGCCGCTAAATGGATTATTCAGGCTGCTCGATCTGGCACTGGTAAAGGCATGCGGGAAAGATTGGCAGATGTTCTCATGGAAACAAGCAATAATGAAGGATCTGTTATCAGGAAAAAAGAAGAAATGCATCGTATGGCCGAAGCCAACAAGGCTTTTGCTCACTTTGCATAAATCATAAGGATAGCTTAGGTAACTGTGAAGAAAAAGATTGAAAATATCAGAAACATTGGGATCATGGCTCACATCGACGCCGGAAAGACCACCACTACGGAAAGGATTCTGTATTATACAGGCAAAATCCACCAGATGGGTGAAGTCCATGATGGCAATGCTTCTATGGACTGGATGAAGCAGGAAAAAGAACGCGGAATCACAGTTACATCAGCAGCTACCACTTGTTATTGGAAAAATAAACGTATCAATATAATAGATACTCCCGGGCATGTTGATTTTACTGCCGAGGTGCAGCGCTCATTACGAGTTTTGGATGGCGCTATTGCCATTTTTTGTGCTGTTGGCGGTGTAGAACCCCAGAGCGAAACTGTCTGGAAACAGGCGGATGAATACGATGTCCCCAGAATTGCTTTTGTGAACAAAATGGACAGAACGGGAGCCGATTTTTACAATGCCGTGGACATGATGAAAGAGCGGCTCAAAGCCGATCCGCTCGTACTCACTATTCCGATTGGTTCAGGAGAATTGTTCAACGGTATTATCGATTTAATTGAAATGAAAAGTATTATTTATGAAGATGAATCTTTGGGAGAAAATTTTTACAAAGAGGAAATTCCCAAGGATCTGGAAAATGAAGCCCGCAAATACAGAGAGCAGTTGATTGAAAAACTCTCTGAAAATGATGACACTATTCTGGAAAAATATCTTAATGAAGAAGAAATAACTAAAAAAGATTTTATCAGATCAATTCGAAAATCTACAATTGAGAACAATCTGGTTCCTGTTTTGTGCGGTGCATCTTTGAGAAACAAGGGTGTCCAGGCTTTACTTGATGCGGTTGTAAATTACCTGCCATCACCACTCGATATGCCACCAGTCAAAGGACATGATAAAAATGGAAAAACTGTTCATCGCCATCCCGATACTGATGGTAAATTTGCCGCTCTAGTATTCAAAGTAATGTCTGATAAACATGTCGATAAACTCAGTTATATTCGTGTATATTCAGGAACTGTCAAAAAAGGCAACCGGGTTTATAATCCGATTACAAAGAAAACCGAACGTGTCAATCGCATCATGCTCATGCATGCCAATAAAAGAACTGATGTTGAAAGCTTAAAGGCTGGAGAAATTGGAACTGTAGTTGGGCTAAAAAGTACATTGACCGGGCATACATTATCTGAGAAGAAAAATCCCATCATACTGGAGTCACTCAATTTCCCAAAACCGGTTATCAAAGTTTCAATCGAACCCCATAGCCAGGCTGAGGAAGACAAACTTCTGGATGCTTTGGAATCTTTGGGTTATGAAGATCCCACTTTTCAGTACTACGAAGATGAAAAGACAGGTCAATTGATTGTGGCTGGAATGGGCGAATTGCACCTGGAAATTATTACCAGAAGGCTTGTTGATGAATTCAATATTGACGCTCGCATTGGAAAACCACAGGTGACCTACTGCGAAACTATTGTCGAATCGGGCCGCGGTCGTGATGAATTCGATAAAGAATTAGCCGGTAAAGAGCATTATGCTATGGTTGAAATTGAAGTGGTACCGGCGGAAAGTGCTACTGAAAATGACATTGTCAATCTGACTGGTAAAGATCAAATTCCGGAGCGTTTTGTTGAACCGGTAAAACAGTCAATTCAAAATAGATTGAGAACTGGAATTCTGGCCGGATATGAAATGAAAATGGTCCAGGTCAATATTGTAGATGGTAAATTTGATGAAGAAAAAAGCAATGATGTAGCTTTTGAACAGGCTGCCTATAATGCAACTGAAAAAGCTCTTCACGAAGCCCAACCAGCTCTTCTGGAGCCTAAAATGGACCTTGAGGTTGTTACTCCGGAAACCTATATGGGCAAAGTAGTTGATGATCTCAATAGAAGAAGAGCAAAAATCGAAAAGATTTCAAAAAGAAACGATGCCAGTGTAATAGATGCCACCGTTCCCTTACGGGAAATGTTTGGCTATGCAACTGATCTGCGCTCTATTACTCAGGGACGAGCAAACTTTACAATGCAGTTTGCAAAATATGACCACTGTGAGAAGAAAATTCAAAGAGAAATAATCGAGAAAACTAGAGGATATATCCCGGCATTCTTGAAAAATTAGGGGAGAAGTTATGGCTAAGGAAAAATTTGAAAGAACGAAGCCGCATTTAAATATAGGAACAATTGGTCATGTTGATCATGGCAAGACAACATTGACAGCAGCGATGACTCTTGTATTAAGTAAGAAGGGTCTTGCTGAG
>JAIPJV010000109.1 GCA_021734005.1 Fidelibacterota bacterium | reverse complement strand
GTTCAACAAAACTAATGATGGAAACAATTCTCCAGGATCTACAAAATGCTGATCAGGACTGGAATGTTGCCCTTCTGAGATATTTTAATCCGATTGGTGCTCATCCCAGCGGATTGATTGGCGAGGATCCCAATGGCATTCCCAATAATCTGCTTCCCTATATATCCCAGGTTGCTGTGGGGAAATTGGATAAATTGCAGGTGTTCGGCGACGATTATCCTACTCCCGACGGCACAGGAGTTCGGGATTATATTCATGTAGTTGATCTGGCCCGGGGACATTTGGCAGCCCTGGATAAATTAAAACAAGATCCTGGAGCAGTTATATACAATCTCGGCACCGGGCATGGATACTCTGTTCTGGAGATGATCAAAGCCTTTGAAAAGGCCTCCGAGCGGGATGTGCCTTATGAAATCGTTGATCGCCGTCCTGGCGACATTGCAGAATGCTGGGCGGATCCCTCCAAGGCCAAAAAAGAATTAGGCTGGGAGGCTGAATATGGCATCGACGAAATGTGTCAGCATGCCTGGAATTGGCAATCTAAAAATCCAAACGGATATAAATAATAATTTAATTTTAGGATGATAAAAAATTCTTTTAACCTGGATTATGTATAACTCTGCAAAAAATTGAGATTAATTTTCTAGTAATTAGAGTTTTAGACCCTCCGTCTTGCAAAAACTGAGTTTTCTGGGGTTATGCATAATTTTAAGTTTAATCCCGAGAATCCCTAAGGGATTCTCCTTCTCAAGAACTAAGTTAAACAAATCTAATTCTTCTTAAAAAACTTTTGGCAAATTTCTGTGCTTATTTAATACTCACTTTTAATATATAAGGGATTATTCGGCCCGAAGGGTAGAAAATGAATTTTGATGAATTTTCTAGGTTAAAACGGGTAAGATTATCTATTAGATGAAGGTGTAATAAATTTACTTGCGAATTACAGCAATTTTTCCAGCGATATTTTCTCCGGCATCATTGTAGGCCATGACAATATAAACTCCGCTCCCCACAAAATTGCCCTCATCATTGCGGCCATTCCAGTGAAGCTGCCGGCCTTTTATTTGCTCGCTACTTGAACTTATTTTTCTGACCATTTGACCTGCCAAAGTCAGTATTTTTACCTGTGAATTTTCCAGTAATCCATCTATAACAACCCGGTCATGCCGAGGAATTATAAAAGGCGAAGGAAATACTGTTAATTCCTCATAATTATTTTTCATAACGGGATAACGATATTTAAGCACTGATATTCCTTTATCAGTGGCAAAATAAACCTTACCGGATTCCTCATTAAAATCAAAATCGAGGATTGTATTGCTGAGCAATTCTGAATTTTCTACAGTGTAACCCTCAGAGTAATCGAGACTATCTCCCAGATCTCCTAGCGGAAGCCATTCTCCAATTTTGGAATAAATTTTCATACCATCATTTTCAGTAGAAAACCAAACATTATTGTCCTGATCAGTTTTCAATCGACAGAATTGAGCAAAACTTAAATTTGAAAAGAGGTAATATTTACCATTGTTGAACATATTGAAACTGATGTCATTTTCTGAGACTGTTGCTTTTTGAATCCCCCCCAGTGACATTGTCCAAAGTGTCCCTGTCTTATCAAAATCCAGAGAATAAACATCATTACTTTCCAGTCCGTCATTTTTATCATAGCGAATCCAGATGTCATCGCTTTTATCATGGAGCGTTCCACCATAATCCAGCATAATTATTCCGCCGTGGGAAAAAGGTTCATTATTCCAGGTTGTTGAAGCAAACCAGATTCTGCTCCTATTCTCAAAAGCCATATCAACCAAAAAGTGAGTCAAACGCCCATCGGAATCCTGAATTGAAAAATGCTGCCATTTTCCATTTTCATCTTGAACAGCAATAACATTTCCATTTTGGGCATATTGATTTAGAACCCAGAGATTTCCCTGTGGATCCATTTGCATCTCTGCAGGGACAAGATAGGTCGCCACTCCCTCGCCCACACCTTCAGAACCGGTCAGAATATTATCGGTAGTATCAAGCAAGGTGTAATTTTGAGGCTGGTCAGGATTGACAATTAATAGTCCGCCTTTTTTACTATTATCTATTTTTGATCTATGCAGAGTTGCATAATATTGATCATCTTTTTTCAAAAAGGACCAGATTTTACCAAACGGTGAAACATTATAAGCCAATGATCCTGCTGAAAAATAATCCTGGTTGGTTTCATTAATGTTCAGACCCTTGAAAGGATTATCATAATCACGAGTTTTTACAATATTATACCAACCCTTATCAGTAGAGAAACTGAGGCCCTGAAAACTGGCAGCTGCAATCTGATCTCCCTCGGTAACAAAAATTGAAGTGTATTTATTTGAGATCAGGGTATTGGGCCGGTAATAGGTCGACTTCTCACCGTTCCATTCCCAGAGACCACTTCCATCGGTAATCCCAAGAATTCGGGTATCACTTTCCGGAATAATTTTCACCGATGGTTCGGAATTGACAAGCTGATTTTGGCCATTATTATGAACATATACCTTTGAATCTGTGGTTAACCATAATCCACTTTCAGTAGCATAAATATTCTCAAGTTCACCATTTAGATTATTACTGACTGGATCTAATTCTATATTATCGATTTGATATAAACTGGAATTGGCCACAGCATAGAGTTGGCCATTCAATTCAACCATATTGTGCACGTTGAATCCTCCAGGACTATCCAGCTTGTGCCACTGTTCAGGATTTTTCAAATTAGCATTTACATAATTACTGACAAAAATACCATCCTGAGTTGCAACATAGACAGAATCATTTTTCAGTAAGATATCCTGAATAGGAGCAAGATTTTCAGGAAAAGTAAAATAGTAATCCTTATATAAATAAGTATCATTTTTCCTGGCAAATTGAAGTAACCCCCACTGCATCTGTTTTTGGCAGGCCACAAAATAATTCTCACCCTCGCCAGCAATGGCCGTCACATTACTTAAATTATCCTGAAAAGAAAGGACGTCATAATTATCAATGTATTGGTTATTAATTGTCTGAGATTTAAGGTCGAAAAAGTTGATTTCCCCTTCTTCCATTCCAAGCCAGAGCACATCATTTTCGTCAATAAGAAGAGCATTAATATTAAGAGATGAAAGGCCATCCTCTTTTTTGTAAGTGTCAAACATTTTGCTATCTTGCGAGAATGTAAGCAGGCCACCACTGGTAGCAATGTAATATTTCTCCTCATAGTTAACAACATCCTGCATATAGAGGGTGCTGGTATAATTGCGCCAGTCTCCGACTACTGTTTGGGCCAATGAAAAATTGCTGCCAGCAATGAAAATTATCAGAAAAGAAAATAAAAAATGTTTTTTCATTAGACTATACTTTATTGATCGATTTCTGAGTAAAGATTGGCCATTTCAATCGCGCTGATAGCGGCGTCCCAGCCTTTGTTGCCGGATTTTGTCCCTGCTCTTTCAAAAGCCTGTTCAATTGTATCGGTAGTAAGCACACCAAAAATAACGGGGATTTCGCTATCCAGGCCAACTTTGGCCACACCTTTGGCGACTTCATTGGCAACCATATCAAAATGAGGCGTATCTCCTCTGATAACGGCTCCCAAACAAATCACACTGTCAAATTTTCCGGATTGAGCCAATTTTCCTGCCACTGCCGGAATTTCATAAGCACCTGGCACCCGATAAACATGAATATCTTCTTCTTTGGCGTCATGGCGTTTCAAGCAATCCAGAGAACCTTTCAGAAGTTCTTCTGTGACCATTTCATTGAACCGGCTGACAATAATAGCCGTGCGCTGACCTTTCGCATTGAGCTGACCTTCATAACTTTTATACATATTTTCCTCTCTATTTATCTTCATCCTCATCTTTCAGAATATGATGTCCCATTTTATCACGTTTTGTTTTCAAATAATCGATGTTTTCCGGTCGAGGTGGAACTTCTATTCCCACTCGCTCAACAACCTCCATATCATAACCTTGAAGACCTATGATCTTTTTGGGATTGTTGGTCATTAAACGCATTTTTTTAACTCCAAGATCAGACAGAATTTGAGCGCCAACACCATAATCTCGCAGATCAGGTGGAAATCCTAATTCCATATTGGCTTCCACAGTATCCAGACCCTCATCCTGAAGCTTGTAGGCTAAAAGTTTATGTTTCAAGCCAATCCCCCGACCTTCCTGTCGCAGATAGACAACAACACCTCGGCCTTCTTCTTCTATTTTATGCATGGCTGTATGGAGTTGATCGCCGCAATCACAGCGCAAAGATCCAAGCACATCACCGGTAAAGCACTCCGAATGGACTCGAACCAGGACAGGTTCATCTGTAGTGATATCACCTTTTATCAAAGCCAGGTGCTCCTTTTTGGATAATTCATCAACATACATTGCAACTCGAAAATCACCATATTTGGATGGGATTCTGGCTTCACTGGCCTTTTTGACAAAAGCACCTTTTTCACGGCGATATTGAATCAAGTCTTTGATTGTGACAATTTTAATATCAAATTTTTCTGCAATCTCAAAAAGCCTATCACGGCGAGCCATTGTACCATCTTCATCCATTATCTCGCAGAGCACAGCCGCTGGTTCCATTCCAGCCATTACAGACAGATCAATGGCCGCTTCTGTATGTCCGGCTCTACGCAGGACACCACCATCCTTGGCAATTAATGGAAAAATGTGACCAGGTTTGCGAAAATCTTCAGCCCGGGCATCCTTATCAGCAAGTGCTTTGATTGTGGCATAGCGGTCATGGGCAGAGATCCCTGTGGATGTACCCTTTTTATAATCAACGCTGATTGTAAATGCAGTTTTGTGACTTTCAGTATTCTCCGGAACCATAAGATCCAGATCCAGCTCTTCGGCTCTTTCACTAGTAATGGCCACACAAATTAGTCCACGGCCTTCTTTGGTAATGAAATTAACTTTTTCAGGCGTTACTTTATTAGCGGCAATGATGAAATCGCCTTCATTTTCCCGATTTTCATCATCAACTACGATCAGGAATTTACCATCTTTATAATCCTGGATAGATTCTTCTATACTGTTAAAATTCATGCTATTCCTCTAATCCTCCCTAATTCTGATTAATATCAATCATAGCCCCATTTTTTTATCTTATTTTTAAAATCCTGACCAGGCCGAGAGTTCCCTAATTGTTTTTCAACATATTTGGCCAGGACATCTACTTCAACATTCACAATATCACCTGACTTTAGTTGCCCCAGATTGGTATCCTGCAAAGTAATCGGAATAATCGATACCTGAATATTGTTATTTTGGATATCGGCTACTGTTAAACTGACTCCATTAAGAGCAATAGATCCCTTTTTTACGATATATTTTAACAAATTATCAGGTACATTAAATTTTAGAAGGGCTGAATTCCCCAGGTCTTTCCGGGATAAAAAACGTCCTTTCCCATCAACATGTCCCTGGACAATATGGCCATCAAGACGTCCTGAGGCTTTTAGAGGCCGTTCCAGATTTACAAATTCGCTCTTTTGGATATTACTCAAGTTAGAACGTTCCAGAGTTTCCTGTACAGCTTGGGTCTCAAAATTTCTGCTATTTAATTGGGTAACACTTAAACAAACTCCATTGACTGCTATACTATCTCCAACTTTTGTTCCTTCCAGCACCTGTTCTGACTCAATCTGAAAATTTTTACCACCAGGAAAACGGGTAATCTTTTTGATTTGGCCTAATTCTTCAATAATTCCGGTGAACATTACACCAGCCTTCCTTTCAATAATACATCGGGACCAAACTGCTTAACTTCATCCCATTGCAGTTGAATAGCTTGATCAAGTGATTTTTTAAATCCGTCAAAGCTTTTTATACCTTCTCCTAGAATTTTCGGAGCAATAAAAATTTGCAATTCATCCACCAAACCAGCATCGACCAGGGAAGCAGCCAGTCGGCCACCACCTTCACAATAGACAGATGATAGACCTTCCTCACCTAGAGTTTGAAATGCATCTTCCAGGTCAATCCAGCCCATTTTTTCTCTATCCACTTTGACAATACTAGCATGTCGTTTCTGAAATTCATTCCATCTTTTCTCCTTACCGGCCTCACCTGTCACAATAATTGTTCGATCAACATAATCACCATTAACCAACTTGGCTTTGTAGGGAATCATCAGGCTTTCATCCATTACAATCCGGTAAGGAATATAACCATCTCTATAATCGGGTAACAATGAAGGGTCATCTTTAAGTACAGTACCCAGGCCAACCATTACGCCATCGTGTTTTTTGCGTTCCCGGCGTACAAATTTGAGCGATCTATCGGAAGTGATCCATTGGCTTTTGCCAGTTGCATCACCAATAAATCCATCTGTTGTCAAAGCCATTTTAAGGGTTATCCAGGGCCGCCCTTTTTGCATAAGACTGACAAATCCACGATTTAATTTTTGAGCCTCTTCCTCTAGAACTCCAGAAACTACTTCAATACCAGCCTTTTGCAAAATCTTGAGACCTTCTCCGCTAACTTTAGGATTAGGATCCTCCATTGAAGCTACTACTTTGCTTATGCCGGCTTCAATAATAGCCTCTGTACAGGGAGGGGTTTTACCTTCAAAATCACAGGGTTCCAGATTAACATACAAAGTGGCTCCTTCAGCAGCGTCACCTGCTTTTTTAAGAGCCATCCGTTCAGCATGGTCACAGCCAAATTTCTTATGCCAGCCCTCTGCAATTATCTCACCATTTTTGACAATCACTGTCCCAACTACAGGATTAGGGCTGGTGAATCCCCGGCCTTTATCAGCCAGTTCAAAAGTTCTTCGGATTAATTGTTCATCAGTTTGCATATTTTCACTCAGTTTTAAACCTATATATTAATTATTATTTCTATTTTTTACCAGTTTATCGCCATAATTTAACTATTTAGAGGGATAATTTTCATATTTACCAGTCAGAACAGAATCCATTACCGATGTAAGCTGTTGGGCGTTATGGTAACCCACAATATGCCTGATTGTCTGGCCGTTACCATTCAGAAACAGCATATTGGGAATTCCTATTCCTCCATATTTATTGGCATTGCCATTATATTTTTG
>JAIPJV010000108.1 GCA_021734005.1 Fidelibacterota bacterium | reverse complement strand
CTAAACTAGTACTCATTCTTCGACCAAAATTGCTATTGGAAAATAGAGCCAGTCGCTGGGATGGAATAGTTCCGTCTATTCCTATTTGTTTCCGAATGCTTTCATAACCAATTTTGTAAATACCGGACTGCTGAATTGCAATCCTGATCCATTTTCCATCTGGATAATCGGTTGTTTTTGAAAACTTGCTCTGAGGCTCTTGATAGTATTGATCTACATATTTTTTGTTTAAGAAACCGGTGGCTGTGATTTTTCTGCTTACATTTTTATTGATTGTCAAATTTCTGTTCTTCTGAAAAGAAATCTCAACGGTCATTGAAGTGATAATCTGTAATTGACCTTTCTGCTTATTATATTGAAGAGGAGTAATTTTCATATTAGTAGCAGGAATATGGCGGGAAAACCCGGGCTTTGTGAAACTTACCTTCTCCAAATCAATCAATTTATCAAGAAGATCCGATGGGAATCTACCAGGAATTTCAACAGGCTGAGTACTTAAATTTGTTATCCTGATTTCTGGTTTTTTCGCTGAAGGAAGCGCAATCATTCGGGTATAAACGGGAATATATAGATTTTCTGTAAAAAATTCGCCAAACCTATTCTGGAAATTTAGCCGAATAGGTTCTTCAGGATATTCCTGAAGGCCTTCAAAAAATAGTTTTTGGTCGGTTTTGATCTGTAAACGCAGTCTATCTGGTTTTTCTTCAATCAGATCTATTTCAACAGCTGATAGAAAATTCCAAAGCAGTAAAAAAGTTAGTATGCTACCAATTATTCTTGATTTTGAAAAAATATTTATCATAGGCTTTCTCTAGGTTAATTAAACTGAATCATGCTTGAAATTGATTCCTTGACTCGCCAGTTCGCTTGAAATAATGAGGACTATCGCCCCATTTGTTAAAACCAATTGTTTTTCCAGTAGCTTTAATCTCATCTTTTAACTTATCAAAATCGCGTTTATAACTGGCTAAAAAAGCAGGTTTATTTTCGTACAATTTATAATTTTCCTGATACTTGCGGGGCGTCAAATTAGGCATGATCACATTTGCGCCGCATTGCAAGGCCTGACCCTTGCCTTTTTCGCTCAAGGCACCATAGGCTGTTGTGGAAGCGATATTGACGTCTGGTAGATATATTCTGGTTACTGCTATCATTTTTAATGCCAGTTGCAGTTGTTTCTTAGCGTCAAAGTTTTTAACTGTTTTGTTTAGCGGAGTATTTATGTGGGGGATATAGGGCCCCATTCCGATCATATCGATATCCTTTTCTTCCATAAAAATTATATCATCAGCCAGGTCTTGAATTGTTTGGCCCGGCAAACCGATCATAACCCCGGTTCCCACCTGATAGCCGCTTTTTTGAATTCTGTCAAGAGCCTCGATTCTTTCTTTTAGAGAATGGCAGGATGGGTGGATTTTTTGATAAAGGTCAGCATTGGTTGTTTCCACACGAAGCAAATAGCGATGGGCACCAGATTCATACCATCTATTGTATGTTTCCAGCGACTGCTCGCCGACAGACATTGTTACACCGAGTCGGTCATTGGAAAGTTCTTTAACATTTTGCAAAATATTGTCAACAAATTTAAGGAATTCCGGATCACTTCTCTCGCCACTTTGTAAAACCAGAGAACCAAAACCCTGTTGATAAGTCCATCGTGCAGCTTCTTGAATCTCCTGCATTTCCATTGTATATCTTTCTACTTCTGAATTGCTTTTTCGGATCCCACAATATTTGCAATTTCGGTTGCAAATATTACTGAATTCTATAAGACCCCTGAGATAGACATTCTGTCCCAAAACCTTCTTAGTTAAATTATTAGCGTGAGTGAAAAGTTCCTCAATTTCTGATTTGTTTTCTAGACTAAGTAAATATATAATGTCCTGACGGGATAATTTATCTTTTGATAAAATGGTTTTAAGTTTGGACACACTTGCTCCCTTATCTGCCTGAAATAACGGGATAAATTAAATATTTTATGGTGAAAATAATATTTATAATTCAGTTAAGCAGTAAAATTGGTTGAAATTTTGGCTGCCTTTAAATTAATCCTGCAGTTAATTTTTATTTTAATTTTGCCATATTCTTATTACAAATACAATTGACAATATATGCTAGAAATATTACCTTATTGTAGTGTAACGGGACAGAAAAATTCGAGTTACCAGAAATATAAAGAAAATATAACAAATATTTTGCCAGCAGAAAAAAGATCTCATAATAATTATTGGAGTTAAAAAACCATGAGAACTGCAATACTTATATTAATGATTTTTTTAGTATTAATTCTTCTTATAAATTGTAAGGGCATTTTAAATCCGGAGGAAAAAATCTCGGGCAGAGGATATGTGATCTACCAATCTATTGAAGGTGGATTTTATGAAATTGCCGACTATGATGGCGATAATTATGTACCAGTAAATATTAAAGAAGATTTTCCTGAATTTATGGAGGATAGCTTACGAGTCAAATACGAAGGTGAAAAATGCGAGGACCAGGCTAGTATCTATATGAGTGGAATCCTCATAAAACTCAGAGAAATCCACAAAATAGAGGGCTAGGATAATGAAAAAATTAATCTACTATCTAGTATTTTTTCAGGTTATATCCCTTCCTCTCCTTCTTCAATCTGAAGTGCCCCAACCGAATGTACATACTCCACCTATTCCCTATTATATGGATGCAATTAATTTTCAGTCGATTGCGACCAGTGTATTTGGTAGCTATACAAAATCTATGCTGGGAAATACTTATTCGGAACTTGGCTGGAATCCTGCTGCAATCTTGAGTTCAAAGCAAAATTCCTTTTATCTTGAATTGGATTATAATGGACAGGCTCAATCCCAGAATTATTACCTCAATCCAGCTTATCAGGAGGCCTATTTAAGTGATATTGCTATTGTTCCGGCCTGGGTTTATAATTCGCCTATTAGTTCCTTGAATATGACACCGATCTATCATTTTGCCATGGTAAAAGAATTGACCAAAAAAATATCAATTGGATTAATTAATAGATCTATTTTTGATTATGGACCTTTTCGAACCGCAAATGTTTACACTGGATTCTGGAATGAAGATGCAATCAGCAATAGCTATTCAGATATCGAACTTAAAGCTCTGGAGGTTGATGATAATCAGCAAAAGGTTCTTGCCAATCAGGCTGAACTTTATCTTGGTTATCAGATTTCCAATAAACTTGATCTGGGGATTAGATTGGGTAATTATATTTTTCGTAGAAATGGTGATCTTTACGATTCCGGATGGTCGGAAAATCCCCATTATGATTATGCTGATCTTAATGATGAGGGACTGGATGTAGATGGTGACCATATTGAATTTGCAGCCGGGTTATTGTATGAAATCAACAAATCTACAAAATTGGGAATCCATGGCAGTTATATGACAGGTTCATCGGAAGATGATCGCAATATGCTGGATACAACCTATTCCTGGTCTGAAGATGCGGAAGATACCCGTTATTTCAGCATTAATAAGTTTAATTTGCAAAGGCAAGAAAATTATAAATCTGATGATGAGCGTTATCAATTTTCCTTGAATATAGAAAGGGAAATAGCTAAGAAATGGAAGATTCGGTCAGGAATAAGAGGCACCTGGAATCAGGCCGATATTAATGGGAAAATAAATTCTTTTGATACATCCTTTACAGATCGAACTTATGATTATTATGATAATGGCAGTTATCATTTTAGACGCAGAACCTCATGGGAATCAACTGATTCTGATCTAATTGGCTCAGGCGAGAGGTCCGCTGATCATTATGAATTATATACAGCTCTAGTTTATAAACCGGAAAAGTGGTCATTTTTTACCGGTCTATATGTATCCCGGCATACACTGGAAACTAATATCAATGAATCATCAAATTATTATTACGACCGGTTTATTCAATATACAGAACATGAACCAGGTACTGTTGAGTATGAGCGGGAATTTGAAAAGGACTATGAATACAATATGGAGGAAAAAAACTGGAAAATAGGAGTGCCGCTCGGATTTAAAATTGAAGTTGGAGAAAATTTTCAAATATTGGCCGGTACAAGCCTGCTATTTGAAATCAATGATAGCAAATCATCAGGTGATTTGATCTATCCTGATAAAATTTATAAAAAATGGGATGACGGACAAATTGTAATTGATGACCATGAAGTCAATCGGTATGAAAAATATACCTCCGATCCATCACTAGAATTAAAACGCTCAACAAATGTCAATCTGGGAGCAATTTACCACCATCCATTGGGAATAAATGTATATGTAAAATCCAGAACTGATTTTTTTGAAACGACTGGCTGGGTTCTAGGAATGGAATTGGAACTATAAAGCCGGAATATAAACCTATTAAAAGGAGAAATATCTGTGCTATCTCATTCATTAAAGCAATTAAGTATATTCTTAGTGATTATCGCTCTTGCATTTACATCAATTTTCGCAGCCCAACTTTCAAAACGAAAGGCACCTGAAATAAAAAAGATAGCAAATAATGAAGTAAGTTATCAGGATTGGAATAATTTTGCCTTTGACATCTTTCATTCTATTGATTCCAGTCATTCTAAAGAAAATATCTGTATTTCGCCTTTGAGTATTTCAATGACTCTGGGAATGGTTTTGAATGGTGCCCGGGAAACCACCGCGCGTCAAATTGAAAAAACTCTGAGCATAGAAAAGGAACAAAAAAATACTTTCAACAAAATGGTGAAGCATTATATGGATTCACTGAGCCAAAAAGATAAAGAAGTACAGTTTGAAATTGGCAATTCAATGTGGATAAAGGAATCTTTTCCGATTCAAGACAGCTTTCTTGAAATAAATAAAAAATATTACGATGCAAGAATTGAAAATATGGATTTCAGTGAGTCCGTTGCTGCCGAAAAAATTAACCACTGGGTTCGGCAATCCACTAAAAATAAGATACAAAAGATTGTCGAAGGACCTCTCGATGCCCAAACTATTATGTTTTTGATCAATGCGATCTATTTTAAAGCCAGGTGGGCTGAACAATTTGATCCGCAAAAAACCAGACCGGATACATTTTATACTTATGATGGAAACCCAGAAAAATGCTCACTGATGCAAACTAAGGAAGAATTTGATTATTATTCTGCTCCTGAAGGTCAAATTATCAAACTATCTTATGGAAATAAGAATTTCAGTATGATTATCATATTACCCGATAAAAATTTATCAATAAGGGCCCTTTCAAAAAGCCTTTCTAAGAATAAATGGGAAAATTTGATCAGTAATTTAAATAAACAGGAAGTCAAATTATTTCTGCCTAAGTTTAAGATGGAATATGAAATCAATCTCAACGATGTGTTAAAAAGTATGGGAATGCCAGCTGCCTTTGATCCTGATTTGTCCGATTTTTCCGATATAAATGAACAATTGGGAAAGCAACTATTTATAGATGAACTACTTCATAAAAGTTATCTAGAGGTCGATGAAAAGGGTACTGAAGCGGCTGCTGTGACATCAGCAAGAATGAAAGTAACTGCGGCATACCCCCGCGAAAAGCCAGTTGTAATGCGGATTGATCGTCCTTTTCTTTTTGCTATTCGGGATTGCAAAACTAAAACCTTATTATTTTTAGGTAAAATTTTTAGGCTGGAGGAGTAAAGATGACTAATAAATATTTTAAATACTTCATATTTTTGTTACCTATCATTTTGATAATAAATTGTAGCGATATTTTCGATAGTGAAGATAACCAGGAAGGTCTTGAGAATACTTACAATTACACAGCTTTTGATTCGACGGGTAGAAAAATAGTAACAGGTACCCTGGAACTTCAGTTTACAAAATTAGATTCCGTAGATAAGGAAAGAATTTCGGGAAGCTGGAGCTTTAGCGCTGCAAATGATAGTGGAATACCCCAGGCCATGCTGGGTGAAGGAGAACTTATCGGAGAATGGCATCAAGATACCCGGCTCTGGTTGAATTTGCATCCTAACATGATGGACAATAATGTATTTCTTGATGGCAATCTGGAAAATGAGAAATATACTGGAGAATGGTCTTATGCAACATTTGCTGGTGTGATTAATTACGGGACTTTTGAAGCCAGTAAGAAGTAAATCCTAATGTAGGGGAGAGGAGTATGTCCGATTATTATCAGAAATTGGAAAAAGAATTCATCTACTTAGCCCATTTGACAGAAAAAAAGGTAAAACCTCTCAGCAGGTGGGAAATGGATTTCTATTCTCAAAATATTGAATCTTTGCATAATCTGGGTTTGAAGACACAAGTCGTCAACAGGTATCTCCAAAATGGTAGTAAAACTAAGGAATTAATTTTCAGCAGAAATAATAAATATTTGAAAATTTACGCAGGCCACTTTAATAATCAGCCAATTACAAACAATTATCAAGAAAAATTTATAGAGGGGCAATTGTTCGGCTATCCTGAATGTTGCATTGATAATTTTCTTGAGAATGGTTATAGTGAAAATGGATTCGAAGACCAGGGGCAGGAACTCCTTTTTTACTGGGCCTGTCCTGGCTGTAAAATTACTCCAGATTTAATACCATTATACAGAGAGATCTATGAAAGTCTTGATAAAAGGGAAGACCAGAATAGCCGAAATTCGGAACTATTCAAAAAAACGGCCGTGTCTGCTTTAATCATGGTCGCTTTGGGAAGCGGACTCAAGGCTCAAGATGCTCATCTATTGCCAGTTGAGGATGATATGGGCAAAAATTATTTAAATTATCAGGAAGAGATTTTGTCAGGATATTTTACTCTGAGTTCCCAAGAAGATGAATATCTGGCTTATAAATATTTTCAACTAATTGATTCTTTGCCAAATGACACAGTTCAGGATAGCTGCTATAGAATTGATCATAAGATGCGCGGTGTTGTTGAATGCCCGATTTGTGGTGAAATGGTCAATATGGGCTATGTTGAAATCCACAATCCCATGCGGGATCTAAAAATTGAACTTGATTATATGGCTTTACACTTTATGGAAAAAGGCAGTTTTTCTCATGGCGATTCTACAGATTTTCAGAGAGTTGATCTCAAAAAATTAAAGCAAATATTTGTTCATCGGGATGATTCTCATGATTCTGCTCAAGTTGCTTTTGATAATGATCAGGATGGACTGGT
>JAIPJV010000107.1 GCA_021734005.1 Fidelibacterota bacterium | reverse complement strand
CTTCTAATCATTTTGATTACTCCCTTTTTTATGAATTAACAATCAGCTAATCATTTTTGATTAGCAATCTTTCAAATTCGTATATGACTATTTACAATTCCCATACCATTTGCACAGCAAAATGATTAGAATAGCATTTTTGTGAGGAGAAAATTTTTTATTTTTATTAATTGGGCCGGCAAATCCAGAGTTTTTATACGAATTTTCGTAAGTGCTTATTGCCCCTTATTCCAATAATTCGTATGAAGAAAATAATGACTAGAAAAACATCAGAGGATCTATAACAGCATCTATAATATTATTTTGCTAGTTTATTATCAAGTTGATATACCTGGTCAGAATCCGGTTAAGAAACTGTTTTTTTATTTAATGATCACAAATTTATTGATATACTTTTGCCCGCCTTCTTCCTGGACTACAAAATAATAAATTCCACTTCCTACAGTATGGTTATTTTTATTAAGTAGATTCCAGTAGGCAAGGTTGTGTCCTTTTTGATTTCTGTTGTGTTCCATTTCTTTGACGAGGTAACCATTGATTGTAAAGATTTTTATTTTGCATACAGCGGGAAGATTCATAAAGGCCAATCTTCGATCAATTTCAAACCAGGCATCCCGTCCTTCCTGGGTTGGGGGCTCCCATTGCAATCCATTATTGTAATCAACATCAGCACGATAAGGATTGGGTACTACATAAGGCTGGCTATCTTCTGATTCCTCTGACTCTAATTTTGGACCGGGAATTGTTGATTTTGTAGAGAGCGATTTAGGTGATTCATAAGGGCCTTGATTGGCAACTGTATCTTTCATATCAAAAGCTGTAACGGCATAGTAATATTCAATCCCATTATTCAATCCTGTGTCTTCAAATTTATATTGCAAGCCTACATCATAGCCAGATCCATTTAAACTATCAAATTGGGCTATCAATTGCCAGGGACCCTGGGGCCCTGCCTCACTTCTATAAATTTTATAACCATCAAAATCATAGAAACTAGAATCTTCACGGGCAGGATCGTAAGACTGCTCCGGAGGCGAACCAAATTTATCATAGACTTCTTTCCACTCCCAGTTAATAATTGCTTTATGATTACCAGGAGTAATAGTAAAAACAGGCGGATTGGGAGGAGCAGGTAATTTGAAACCTGTATTGTATAAATAACGGGCATCCTCAATGCGCCTGACAACATCCTTTTCACCAAATCCCATTACCAGTGCAGTAGTGACATGCAATGTATCTCCCGGCTGAATATCTCCGAGCGGTCCTAGTCCAATTATTCCATTTTGATGACCAGTTAAATCAGGACTTCCGCTGATTCCAATTTTCTGGGACGAAAGTTTACTATATCTAGCAGTATCATAAATCGCATCATATGGACCATGGCTCCACTGGTGAAACATATATTTTGGATTTTCCTCTCCATTATAGGAAGTTCCCAGAATCACCAGGCTTTCACGAGCATCCCCGATCAGATCGTCATCACCAACTGGATCATTACCCATTATCAAAGCATCCTGTTCATGTAAATAATAGATATAATCATTGTCCCAGTTGAATAGATCGGTTGTTCCTACATTGGATTCCTGCATAGCAGCAAAATAAACATCTTCCCAAACTTGATCACTTTCATTTATCAAGAAGTAATCAATGAAAATCGTCTGATCGTGACTTTGATTGCTCCAGGCCATACTGCGCTCAACCACATGAGCATATAAAGGATCATGGGGTTTATCTCCCCTTCTAATTGCTTTAGGGGCCTCTGCTGTTGTTTTAGTGACTTTGTCATCATAATATTGAGTGATCAGATCTTCTTCAGAAACCGGGTAATAATTTGGGTGAAGGAGACCATTTTCATCAAAAAAATTCCTGCTGTTAACAGGATCAACATCTTTGGGTACATCCATTTTCAATTTTGATGCGCTGTAAATTGTATCATTTTCTCGAAAAGCAGGCCAAAATTCCACATCATAATATCCATTTCGGTCCCAGCCTGAAGAAGTACTAACTTTAGGTTGACCATCCACTATGGCGCCAAGCCAAAAACCGAGACCGAGTTTGAAAGAATTTATAGAACCGCGAGGAAAGACTACTTCCAGATAATCTTTCGACCAGCTGGCACCAATTCCGATTTCCCAGCGGGTATTACCAAAATTTGTTTTTGTATAATAAACTTTATTCAGCTTGTGAATTTTTTTCTGAACATTATTAGGCGGAAAAACCTGACGGGCATGTCCAGGACAAATACTGATTACAATAAAAATGATAAGAAAATATCGTAAGAATAAGATTCTAGTTCTGCTTGATAATGATATTTTCATAACTTGCCTCGCTGATTTTTCTTTAATTGGGTGCTAGCTCATCTTACCCATAAATGCAGGAATATTATATTTATTTTAAATATTAAAGGCAAGTTTTTTATATTTTTTATTAATTATTTATGTATTAATTTTTTGCTAGTAATTATAGTTTATTATTTTGTCTGCTATGAACTGATTTATTTTAGTCTGTGGAAATCACAAAGTCTCGTAGATCAAAGGAGGCGCTTCAGTTTTCTGTTTTGAAATTTTATAGGCTTCCCTCAGGTCATCGGCAACAACTTTCCAATCTTTTTCAGAATTAGCATGAATCTCAGCAATAGGTTCATCAACATCAATTTTATCGCCTATCTTTTTTCTTGCGATAATTCCTACTTCCGGTCGAATATTATCTTCTACTTTTTGTCTTCCAGCCCCCAATTTGACTCCGGCCATTCCGACTTTGTGAGTATTTATAGATTTTATATAGCCACTGTCTTTTGATAATACAGGTTTGATATATTGGGCTTTTTTATATTTATCAGAATTTTCAATAAAACTCGTATCACCGTCCTGATCTTCCACCATCTGTAAGAATCTTTTATAGGCTTCTCCATTATTCAACTTTTCTTCCAGCAAATTTCTGGCTCTTGTAAAATTATCCTCAATTCCGGAAAGCACAACCATCCAGGAAGTCAGATTTAAAGTCACTTCAGTAAGGTCTTCCGGCCCTTCTCCTTTCAGTGTATCAATACACTCCAGGACTTCCAGCCAATTCCCGGCAGCATAGCCAAGCGGCTGATTCATATCGGTAGTTAAAACTTTGACCTTCAGTCCAAATTTTTCAGCAGCACTTTTTAATTTTTTAGCCAGCTTTTTACTCTGAGTCAATTCCGGTAAAAAAGCTCCATTTCCGGTTTTTACGTCAAGCACCAATCCGTCAATTCCTTCGGCAATTTTTTTACTCAATATACTTCCACAGATCAGAGGAATCGATCGGACTGTACACGTAACATCGCGTAAAGAATACATTTTACGATCGGCAGGCACCAGTTGATCAGTCTGCCCACCCATTGCCAATCCATGCTCTTTAACATATTGAATAAACTTGTCCTCACTGAGATTGACATTGAAACCGGGAATACTTTCCAGCTTGTCCAGTGTTCCTCCTGTATGTCCCAGACCTCTTCCTGAAATCATGGGAACGATGCAGCCTGCCGATTGTGCCAAAGGAGCCAAAATCAATGATACTTTATCTCCTACACCACCAGTACTGTGTTTATCTATTTTGAATTTGTCAACATCAGAAAGATCAATTCTTTGGCCTGAATTAAGCATGGCATCTATCAAAGCCACAGTTTCTTCGTCAGTCATTCCCTGAAAATTAACAGCCATGAGCCAGGCAGCCACCTGATATTCAGGTATATCACCGGATACATATTTGCGTATAAAATCTTTTATGTCTTCAGGTTTGTGTTCTTTTCCCATTTTCTTGTTATCAATAAATTCGGTCACAATCATTGGTCATCTCCATTATCTTTTGAGATTAACTTTTTTAGAAATTGGAATTCAATTGTTTTACGATCCCGTTCAATAAGGTGGATCATAAACAGCCCTGCAATAAACAGCAGAATGTTAGGCGTCCACATAGCCCAGAAAGGGGTTACAATAGTTTCGTCAGCCAATTCTTCGCCTCCTACCAGAAAAACGTAATAAATTATAAAAAAGAGTAAACTAATCACCGATGCAAGAGCTATCCCCCCTTTTCGCGTCATAATGCCCAGAGGAGCTCCGATCAAGACAAAGACTATACAAGCCACTGGCATTGAGATTTTTTTATGAATCTCAACCCGATATTTATAAACCTGTTCTTTGTAACTCTGCTTTAGATTCATTTCCGCTTTGAGGCGATTTTTTAAAGTATTTAGTCTGCTCTCTTCTTTTTTATATTCTGCTTCCGAAAGTTCTTTCTTTTTCTGCTCTTTAATTTTGTTAATATATTTGGGGATTTTTTTACGGCTTGAAGGCGGTTCAGCATTTAGCCTTTCTTTAACCAATTTTTCAACCTTCTTATCTATTTTTTGCATGCGATTTTTATATTTATCGGCCCGATTTTGCATCATGCTGATTGTCATTTCCCGATCACCACGGCGTCCTTCTGTTCTCCTATCAATATAACGATCATCTACATTTAAAGCCACCTGATGTTTTTTAAATTTCATAATGCGGTATTCATCCATAGTTTCCATTTCCAGGCGATGGATTTCCCCTGAATAGAGATGAAATAGGAGCTTATCGCCAACAAATTCGATTCGGCCGCTATCAGCATAAATAGTTTCCTGAGTTTTTGAGGCGTCCTTATTATATATAGTAATATTTTTGAGAAGTTTCTTATCCTTCCTTTTTACATAAATAGAATATTGATCCAGATCATCCATGAAATAGCCGGGTTCTATTTTCAAATCCGGTCGCATATGCTTGATATCACCAGTTAGCAGACGGGCTTTGTGATTTGTATGCGGTAGAACATTATTCTGAAAGAAAATCATTAAAATTGCGACAACAGTTCCGAAGATCAAAGCCGGTCTGAGAATCGAAATAAAACTGATACCACTGGAACGCATGGCTGTGATTTCATTATCCTCAGACAAACGACCATAGGTCATAAGACAGGCGACCAACACCGCCATAGGAACAGATAAAGCAATAATATGCATGAGATTTAGGCCAATAAATTCCATGACAATGCCAAAAGGTAGATCTTTGCCCAGCAAACGATCAATTTCCCGGATCAAAAAATTGATCAGAAGTACAAATGTTACAATGCCGATTGAGAATAAGAAAGGTACTATTAATTCTTTGTAAATATAGCGGGCTCCAATCCAGAAGCCAGCATCTAAAATAAAATCTTTTATACGTCTATATATCTTTTTGATCATAATATCAGGCTAAACCTAATTATCCTAAATAAACGAACTCTAAATTATATTAGTTCCAGTACAATCCAAAATAAAATAATACCTATAATTGGAAAAATTATGGATAATTTAGAGTATAAATGAAACAACCCTGCCGATCACAATGATCTGCAAGGCTGTTAAAAAATTTATTGCTAACAAAAAATAGTAGTCAATCCAAAACTTTATAGGTTAAAACCAGCCGGTCTTTATCTCCATTTTTTTCTTTATGTCTTTTGGTAAGGCCTTTTTATTAACCATTAAATTGATTGTTCTTAAATTAAAATAGGGAAGAGAAATATAGTAGTAACCGCCATATTTTGTTTCCGTTCCCCAGGAATTTTTGATTTTATAAAATTTATTGCCACGTTGATCTTCTGCCATACCAACTAAATGCATAAGATGATCATCAGTAGTTGTAAAGGTATTAAAGGCCTCCTGACGCATTTCCGGATTAATTTTCTTCTCCTCAACGGGAAGATCAAGGTCTGTGTCATCTTTTTTCGGTTCATTAAGAGGAACAAAGGCAACGCAAGTATCCTGGTAACCAAAATATTCATCACTAACATCAGCATCCCAGCAAACTGTATAACCATTTTCCAGAGCGTGGTCAACAATTTTCTCCATATCCTTCATAGGAACATTATAATATTGGTTATTGTAATTCCAGTTATCAGGAACAGGTAAACGCATTTGTTCATAGGCTTTTCTATCAGGAATAGAGATAATCTCAATATAATTTTCAGGATTCAACTGCAAATAATCATTCATAAATTCCTTAGGCTGATACTTTTTGCCTTTGTATTCAAAGGATTTGACCTCCTCACCAAGGTAAACATCCAGAATGCTCTGATAGGCTGATTTCCATCTTTCTGTAATTCTCCGCCCATCCAACAATCCATCTAAAAAGCCCTGTAAAACATCGGCAATTTCCCGATGATTAATTTCACCATCCACTTTATAGCCTGGATAGACACACTCGGGAACTAAGCCTTCTTCCTTCATCTGATCAATAACATCATGAGCCTGTCCGCCCTGTCCGAAAGTAGCCTGTCCATGGCGTTTTACATAAATTTCGGCTTTATCTTCATAAGCATAACGGGCAATATACATTTCCGATAAATCAATACTATCAATATCGGTTTTGCGAAGAGCCTCCGTTTCCAGCAGGGATATGGTTGCAAAACTCCAGCAAGTACCTGAATGTTCCTGATCCCTCACAGGAGTATGAGGTATTTCAATTATTTCTTTAAACTGGTAGGCCTCTTTATCAACAGAGGTAGTATCTTCTGCTAAAGCAGGTATTATCAGTAGAATTATTATCAAACTAACAAAAATTCGTTTAAACATAATCACCCTTAATTTTATTTGATAATTCTACAAAAAAAGTTCTGTAAAAAAAGTCATTTTTATGACATATCAAGTTGAGGTAGCTTCTTAAAGAGAATAAAAAAGCTGACAACTGCTATGACTGTACAGATTATAGCCGGTACAAAATTGGTGTACATGTAATAGCCTGCTGCAAAAACTGTACTGTACACAGCAAAACACCCCGCTACCATCAGCATAATTCCCAAAGGTAGATCGCCTTCTTTTGCCGTTCTCTTGACAGGATCACCCTGGGCTTTGGCCCTTTTCAGGACAGCATTCCAACCATTACCTCCCGGTCGCACTTTTCTATAAAAGCTCTTCAGAGTTTCCAGATCAGCAGGTTGAGTAAGAAAAGTCACTATTAAATAGGAAACAGTAGTTATACTAACCCCGAGCAATAATTCCTGCCAGTGGGGAAAATCGATTCCAAATTTGGGTAACACTATTTTGAGCATTACCGCCACTATGAAAGAGACGACCATTCCAGCAAGTTCAGTCGCTGCATTGATTCTCCACCAGAACCAGCGTAATAT
>JAIPJV010000106.1 GCA_021734005.1 Fidelibacterota bacterium | reverse complement strand
CCCATTATAACCATTACAAATATATATTAGTTTTATAAAAATTAGATTAAATTTTGCAATATTAAAAATTTTTTAATATATTTTTGTGATGGCAAAAACTTTAGAGCTGTATTTTTATTTTCGGCAGTTGCTATCAATATTAAAAAAAGGCAGGTTTAAAAAAAAGGAGGTTTACAAAAAGGATTCCATTATGAAGAACGTACTATTAATAGATGACGATATTTATAATCAGGAAAATTTGAGAATGAATATTATTCCCTCGGGGAATAACATTGACTGCGCAAAAACTGCTAAAAAAGGTCTGGAATATATAAATCAGAAAAAATATGATCTGATCATTTCGGAGGTCCGCTTACCTGACCAGAATGGTTTATCCCTTGCTCAAAAAATAAAATCCATGGGGCAGGATGGAAAGTATATTATGCTCACTGATTTTATGAATAAAGATATAAAAGATAAAGTCAAACAATTAAAAATAGACAAACTGGTTCAAAAACCCTATTATGAACCCGACCTTTATCGTACAATCCGGGATATGCTGGATAATTAAATCCATTTGTGTGGCAAATAATAAAGAAAACCCAAATTTAAAATTGTTATTATTCTGAAAATACACTGGACGGGCAACTTGTGCGTAGTTAAAGCCTATCCTTTTATCAAAAAAGTCCCCAATATTTTGTAAATTAACCTGACGTTGAAATGGGGAAAAGTGCATAAGAACTGGATATGCGAAACCATCAAAATCAAATAAAAAATTTAAATGACTGGAGCACAAGAACTTCAGTCACGCGAGAAAATTGAGGTCTTTATGTCAAAATTTAAAATTGCTGGTAATACTACATTAAATGGTGATATAGAAGTAGCAGGTAATAAAAATGCTGCTCTGCCAATTTTGGCCGCTACTGTTTTAACTGATGATAAATGCCATTTAAGCAATGTTCCCGATATTGCTGATGTTCGGGCCATGCTAAAATTATTGAAATCATTGGGTAAGAAAGTTGATAAAAAAGGTGATAACCAATTTGAAATCAGCGGGAAAACCGATACAAAAAAGCTGGATGAAGAACTCGCCAAAAAATTGCGGGCCTCTATATTATTTTTGAGCGGACTTTTGGCGCGAGAGGGACAGGTTGAGATGCCACCTCCTGGTGGCTGCGTAATCGGTCGGCGCAAAGTTGACACCCATTTTCAGGTCGTCGATCACTTTTCCGGTTCGGTTGAATTGATGGATAATGGTAATTATTTCGCCAAAATAGATAACCCCCAATCAGGGAAATTATTTTTAAATGAAGTCTCAGTTACAGGAACTGAAAACGCTCTAATTCTGGCAGCAGCCACACCTGAAAACACAATAATTTCTAATGCGGCTTGCGAACCCCATGTTGCCGACCTGGCTAATTTTCTGGCCAAAATGGGCGCTGAAATTGAAGGTATCGGAACCAACCGCTTGATCATAAAAGGCAGCAAAAAATTATCAGGTGTAAGTCACAGAATAGCACCTGATCATATTGAAGCCGGTACATTTGCAATTGCAGCTGCCTGTACTGGCGGTGATCTTACGATTCACGATGCTGTCAAAAATGATCTGATTTCAACTTCTAGAGTATTAAAAGGCTTCAACGTTGACTTCGAATTCTTAGATAAAAAAACCATGCATGTCAAACCTTCTCAACTCAAAAGTGTGATCAGTAAAGTTCAGGTGGGGCTGTGGCCTAATTTTCCAACCGACCTGATGAGCCCGGTAATTGTTCTGGCTACTCAGGCCCAGGGCGCCACTCTTTGTCATGACTGGATGTATGAATCCCGTATGTATTTTGTTGATAAACTAAATATGATGGGCGCCAGTATTATCCAGGCTGATCCTCACCGAGTAATTGTGAATGGCCCCTCACCATTAAAGGGTCAACATCTCAGCAGTCCTGATATTCGGGCCGGAATTGCCATAATTATTGCTGCAATGATCGCTGAAGATGAGAGCATTATCGACAGAGTGGAAATTGTTGACCGGGGCTACGAAGATATAGAAAATCGCCTCAATTCTCTGGGGGCCAACATTGTCCGAATAGAGGATTAGATCAGGTTATTGTTTAGCCTTGACCTGACCTGTATTTTTTGGGATAATTGGACAACGGTTGGTGCTTTAAAAATAAAATTATAAAAAAATTAAAGTGTAGTGGATTTGCCACGGTAATTAAAATACAAGAAGGACGACATTATTTAACTAACTTTGTCTGTCGCTACTTTTTCTATGCGTCTATTAAGCGCCTTCATAATCTTGTCCATTTTTCCATTGGAAGACAAAGCCCGAGAAAGTTTGGGGATGTATTGGCGGGCTTTAATAATTTTCATAGTGGATTGAAAATTAATATCAAAAACCCAGCCCATTTGAAGTAAAATAAGATCATTGACACTAGCAACGTGGTCTGAGTCGACGATTCGGCCCTGCAAAATATCTTTCACTGCGCCGGGATGGAGCTGACTACTTTCCGGTAAATCCAGTTCAATAGCAGAATTAATTTCACCTAATGGCTTATTGGAAAGGTGATAATTAATCGAAGTCTCAAAAATATCGAGCTTGTCAGCATCCCGAATTAATTTGCTGAGGCAGAGCGTGTTTTTATCCAGTTTATTGGCGGGAATCGATTCACGATTGTGGAAGCGAATCGCTGCATTTATTAAATCACGACTTTTCTTTGTCTCTTCACTGAGAATATTCTCCTCTTTCAGAATTTGGACACCTTTTTCAGCATGGTTGAAGGAGAGATCGTCACGGAAGGTTCCAAATTGGTCAAACTGGAGAAAGCGGGCTATGTCATGAAAAATAGCAACAATCTTCGCTCTTCGCATTTGCTCTGACCTCAAATTTTCAGCCAGACTCAATTTGATAATATTATTGCAAACTGCATAGCTGTGTCGTATTTTTAGTCGAATATTTTCGGACTGAGTATCATTATCAAATTTTTGAACATAATCATCAAATATATTTAGATAATACTGAATTCCGGGAGCTTCCATCTATATACTTTCCTCTTTTATTAGATCCAAAATAAACTCCACAAGTTATCACAAAACTGAATGTTAATCAATGTCGTATTTTGAATGGGACGAATTATTCCAATTGTGGTAAAGGCAAAATTAGAATTCTGATGAAGGGTAAACCAATTATCCCAAATAAAAACATAAAATATACATATAGGGGGTATTAAGTATAATTTATAGCAGCAATGCCTATTTTGTAACCTTTTGGAATATAATCTATCGGATATAATGAGATAAATACTTGACAAATGGAAATAAAATGCTTAACATGATTATAGATATAGGGGGTAGGGGTATTAAAAAAGGAGGTTATATGAATAGAACTTGTGAACATAAACAACATCACAGTGACGAGAAAAAGAAAAACATGATCAACCGCTTAAAAAGAATTGAAGGACAAATTCGTGGTATTGCCAAAATGATTGATAATGATGTATATTGCGATGACATTTTAAATCAGTTCTCTTCTGTGGAATCGGCTCTGAATGGAGTTAAAAAGATTTTGCTAGAAGAGCATATGAAAAGCTGCATTTACAGCCAGGTCAAAGATGGTAATCAGGAAGCCATGGATGAAGTTATTACAACTATCAAGAAATTATTAAAATAAAAGGTGAAATATGAAAGAAATTAGTACTAAAGTAGCAGTAGATAAAAGTTTAGAAAAAGCCGTTAATCTTTTAAAAACTAAGGCTAAAGAAAAAGGTTTTGGAACATTGACCGACATAGATTTGCAGGAAAAATTTAAAGAAAAACTTGATCTTGATTTTACTCAGTATAGGATACTGGGAGTTTGTAATCCTGATTTTGCCCATAAGGTTATAGATAGAAATAAGAGCATCGGCCTTTTTTTACCCTGTACAATTATAGTTTATGAACAGGAAGGGCAAACTTATATAGAGCTACAAAAGCCAACATTTATTAGTAAATTTTTTGATGGCGAAGAAATTTCCAGGGTTGCTGAGATGGTTGAGGCAACCATCACGGAAGTAATTAATTCAATTAAATAAAAGGTGAAATTATGTATCATAACATGCATTCAGGTTTATGGGGTTTTAGCTGGGTAGGAATTCTTTTGATAATTGCCATTGTTGTTGTTATCTATCTATTACTCAGAAACAGCCAGAATCAGTCCTCCAGACCAAGACAATCTGCCAAAACTCCCCTTGAAATTCTCAAAGAACGCCTGGCTAAAGGCGAAATAAGCAAAGAAGAGTACCAGGATCTTAAAAAAGAAATAGAGGATTAGCTCATTAATAGGAAGGAGCTAACATAATGAGCCAAATAACAGAAACAATCAAAATAACAGGTATGAGCTGTGCAAATTGTGCAGCATCTATAGAAAAAGGCTTGAAACAAAAACAGGGCGTTAAATCAGCAGATGTCAATTTTGCTGGTGATAGTGCCTATGTGGATTATGATGATGAACTGATTGACAGAGAAGTAATCAATTCTGTAATCCAGAAACTTGGTTATGACGTTGTTGAAGAAGGCGAACAGCTGGAGCTGGATATTGAGGATATGAGTTGCGCTAATTGTGCCCAATCCGTTGAAAAAGCCCTCAACGCTCTGGATGGTGTCAAAGATGCCAGTGTTAATTTCGGTTCTGAAAAAGCCTATGTGGAATACGACAGCCACAAGATTAGCGTTGACGAAATGATAAAAGCTGTAGAAAAAGTAGGTTATGGAGCCAAACTTGCTGATGCTGAGATATTTGAGAAACAGCAAAAGGCCCGGGATGACAGCCTGAAAAAGCTGCGAACTAAAGTCATAATATCAGCAATATTAAGCTTTCCATTGCTAATGGCTATGATAACCAATTTTTTGAATATCGATGTTGAATTTTTGCATTACCCCTGGTTTCAAATGCTGCTGGCCACACCGGTACAATTCATAATTGGCTGGCGTTTTTACAAAAGCTCCTTTCAGAGTCTAAAAGTAAAAAGTGCTGGTATGGATCTGCTGGTTGCTATGGGAACTTCCGCAGCCTATTTTTTCAGTGTCTATAATGGATTCATCAAATCAATACCAGAAGGCTCCCATCCTCATCTATATTTTGAAGCTTCCGCCATGTTGATCACTTTGATCCTGCTGGGGAAATATTTTGAAGCCGTTGCCAAAGGGAAAACATCGGAAGCAATTCAGAAATTGATGGATCTCCAGGCCACAACTGCCCGGGTGATTCGGGATGGTGATACTGTTGATATTCCTGTTGAACAGGTGCAAATCGATGACCGGGTTGTTGTTCGTCCCGGTGAAAAGATTCCCGTTGACGGCGAAATTATTGATGGAAATTCCAGTGTAGATGAAAGCATGTTGACCGGCGAAAGTATTCCCGTTGAAAAAGAAAAAGGCGACCAGGTTTATGGTGGCACGATCAATCAGTACGGTTCGTTGACTTTTCAGGCCAAAGGGATTGGGAAAAATTCTGTGCTTTCTAATATTATCAAAATAGTTGAACAGGCGCAGGCCAATCAACCCCCAATCCAAAGACTTGCTGATAAAATTTCAGCCATTTTCGTTCCTGCTGTGGTTTCTATTGCTGTTCTAACTTTTCTGCTCTGGTTTTTTATCACCGGAAATACAACAGCGGGAATAATTGCTGCAGTCTCGGTGCTGGTTATTTCCTGTCCCTGTGCTCTTGGACTGGCAACTCCGACAGCGATAATGGTTGGAACCGGGAAAGGCGCTGAAAATGGTATTCTGATCAAAAATGGTGCTAGTCTGGAAACCACCTATAAAATTAATGCTCTAGTTCTCGATAAGACAGGTACGATCACAAAAGGTAAGCCGGAAGTCACCGATATTGTACCATTAAATAATAGAAGCGAACAAGAGATTCTGGAGATAATTGCTGCTGTAGAAAATAAATCCGAACACCCACTGGCCGAAACAATTGTCAAAAAAGCCCGTGAATTTATTGATAATGTTCCGGATGCCCAGGATTTTGAATCCTATCCTGGTAAAGGTGTCTCTGGTAAAGTGCAAAATCAAAAAGTTGTAGTTGGAACTCAGAAACTACTCAGAAACCGCAAGATTAAACTCAATTCTGAAAAAGATAAAGCAGCAGGACTGGAAAAAGAAGGCAAAACTGTAGTCATGGTAGCCATTGATGGTAAGGTTGAGGCTCTGATTGGAATTGCCGATACAATCAAAGAAGATTCGGTCGAGGCAATTAAAAAGTTGAAAGATATGGGCATTGAAATCTATATGATCACTGGTGATAATATCCGAACAGCTCAGGCGATTGGGAAACAGGTTGGTATTTCCGAAGAAAACATTTTAGCGGAAGTTCTGCCTAAAAACAAGTCGGATGAAGTGAAAAAACTGCAGGATTCTGGAAAAACTGTTGCCATGGCTGGAGATGGCGTCAATGATGCACCTGCTCTGGCAACCGCGCATGTCGGCATGGCCATTGGGAGTGGAAGTGACATTGCGATTGAATCCGGCGATATTGCTCTCATGAATGACAGCCTGGAAACAATAGTCGCTGCTATCAAACTTTCCAAAAAAACTATGCGTAAGATCAAACAAAATCTTTTCTGGGCCTTCTTTTATAATGTGCTGGGAATTCCGGTTGCAGCTTTTGGATTACTAAGTCCAATTATTGCTGGTGCCGCAATGTCCTTTAGTTCTGTATCAGTTGTCAGTAATTCTCTCAGCCTGAAAAGATATGATCCTAAGAAATAGGGAATTAATATGGACTACAAGATAAAAAATGGAAGTATGCTAAAGCATCGAAGACATCCCTGCGGGGCGGACTTCCCGATTTGATACAATTAATAAATATAAAAACAGGAGTATAACCCATGAATAAAACCACAATTAAAGTCAAAGGCATGAGTTGCAATCATTGTAAAATGACCGTTGAAAAGGCTCTCAAAGAGAATAAATGCGTAACGGAAGTATCAGTTGATCTTGAAAAAGGGGAAGCCAAGGTTGTATATGAAGACTGTCTGGATAGTATTGATACATTGAACAAGGCAGTTGAGGATGCCGGATATAAGGTGGTTTAAAGAAGTAAAATTTAGTTTTTAGATGAAGGAATTATTACATGGCTCATAATCACAGTCATGATCATATTGGCAAATCGACTAGCACTCGCATGTTTTTCACAATGATCATGAATTTCATTATTACAGCAGCTGAAATTGTT
>JAIPJV010000105.1 GCA_021734005.1 Fidelibacterota bacterium | reverse complement strand
ATTCCCCGCGACTGAAAATCGCCGGTCACACTTTTAGCCAGTACTTCATCAATACTCGTAGCACCGGATTGTTCAATTTGAGCAGAATTAATTACCACCACATTTCGTGAAATTTCCGACAATGTGGTAGGTATTCGATTTCCTGTCACTACAATTGTATCGGATTGATATGTAGAATATATCTGAGCAGTCAGGCCTGAAATTATTAGAATCAAAACCAGACCTGATTTTATAAATTTATTGAGCATGTGCGTCTCGATATATTTCAATCAGTTCTTTGACAACCTCTTCTCTAGATTTGTCACCAATATTAACCCAGTGGGTATTGGTTTGATTGCGAAACCAGCTCAGTTGTCTTTTTGCATATTGGCGGGAATTCTGTTTTATATTTTCGATCGCCACTTCCCGTTCGATTTCACCTTCTAAATATTGATTGATCTCATAATAACCTACTGTCTTGATTTTATTGAAGACTTTGCCATACCCCTGGTTTCTTAATTGTTTTACCTCTTCAACTAAGCCTGCTTCGACCATTTTATCAACTCGGGAATTGATTCTCTTATATAATCTATCTCTGTCCATTTTGAGGCCCATAATTATATGGGGAAAAGGTGGGTTTTTCTTTTGCTCCTCGTATAATTTCGTAGGTGGTTTACCATTAATCCGATAGATTTCCAGAGCGCGTGTGACCCTTTTGGTATCATTAACATGAATCTTAGCAGCATAATCAGGATCGATTTCCTTCAATCGGGCATAAAGTTGATGCCTCCCTTTTTCTTCCAGTTCTTTTTTAAGATGCCCTCTGATTTTCTGATCAGTTCGGCTGCCTTTAAAAAAGCCCTGGGTAACAGCCCGAATATACATACCGGATCCACCTACAAACAGCGGCAGAATATCATTATTCAATAATTCCTGCACTTTTTCTAGAGCCAGTTTTCTATACTTACCAGCACTGATCCGCTGATCAGGTTCAACCAGATCAATAAGATGGTGGGGCACTTGACTGCATTCTTCTGCAGTTGGCTTGGCCGTTCCAATATCCAGTTTCTTGTAGATCTGTCTTGAATCAACAGAGATGATTTCGGCACACAATTTTTGGGATAATTCAATCCCAATCCTGGTTTTACCAACTGCTGTAGGCCCTACAATAAAAGGTATGGTTTTTTCTGTATCTATATGAAAATATTTACTCATAAAATTTGATCAGCCGGTTCTCTCAAAACGTTTATCAAGTTCCTTGAGGGTCAAATTCACAACAACAGGTCGGCCATGAGGACAGTAAAGAGGGTTTTCAGTAGCAAAAAGTCGGTCAACCAGATTGCGCATTTCTTCTTCCTCAAGAGGATCGCCGGCTTTGATAGCGGCTTTGCAGGCATAGGCTGCAGCAACTTTCTCCTGAATGTCAGTTTCTTTTGTTCCATATTCCCGGTAATGATCAATTATCTTTTTCATGGCTTTGCCTTCATCACCGATTCGCATGCCAGCAGGAACGGCCTCGACCGCTACAGTATTCTTGCCGAATTTTTTGGCCCGAAAGCCCATTTTTTCCAGATAGGGCAGAATATCCAGCAAAACTGAATAGTCATCTACACTTAATTCGACCACCTGGGGAAATAATAATTGTTGGGCACTGCCCCCGCCTTTTTTCATCGATTTAAGCGCTTCTTCAAAAAGTATTCTTTCATGAGCCACATGCTGATCAATAATGACGATACCGGATTCAATCTGACTAATAATATATTTTTTATGAACCTGAAAAACTTTGACATCAGGCTGGTAACTTTCCTGATCGGTTTGCTGGTCTTGTTCGCGTTTTTTTGAAAATCTTTCGGCCCGCTCAGTCCATTTTTGGGAATCTACTTTGTGAGTGAAGTGCATGGGAATGTTGGTTTGTTTAGAATCTTTTTTGGTTTGCAGTGGTTTTTGTGGTTGCTGATGATCTATTTTTTTATCTGATTGCATTGGTTGATTGGTGGCCTGCTTTTGATTCTGTTCCCCCTTCTCCTGCTGGGGCGCTTGCTGTTGCCCGGGTTTTTTTACTTTTGGTTCAGAATAATATTCTTGAGGAGATAAACTACCAAAATCAGGCAAGTCCTCTTTCAGAGAACTTACACTCCGTTTTATTGTATCTTTAATAAAGCGGTATAATTTTTTCCTATAGGTGAATTTGACTTCCATTTTAGAGGGATGGACATTAACATCGACCTCTTCAGGTGGAATTCGCAGTTGTAAGCAATAGAAAGGAAATTCACCACGCGAAACAAGGCTGCTATATCCCGATAAGATTGCATGGCTCATATACTTATCAGTAATGGAGCGGCCATTGACATATAAAAACTGCTGGCCTTTACGGCGGGCTCGAACCAGATTCAGATTCCCAAGATAACCACTCAATTCCCAGCTACCCCGGGCTGAATCTATGCGGATCAGATTATCTTTGTACTCCGATGAAAAAAGGTGCACAATTCTATTTTTTAAGTTTTCACTCTTCAAGTTAAAAACTTCCCGGCCATTATGGACAAGTTTGAAGCGAATATTGGGATGAATTAAGCTGAACTTGCGCATAATTTTGACAATATGGCGAAATTCGACATTTTTGGATTTGAGAAATTTTCTGCGAGCCGGAACATTATAAAAGAGATTGCGCACTGATATTTGACTGCCTGGTTTAGGAGGAGCGGGTTTAACGTCCAGAAATTTTCCCCCTCTAATTCTAAGGATATGCCCGGTATCAGAGCCTTCTTTTGTTGAGAGAGCATCAACTTTGGCAACAGCAGCAATACTGGCTAGAGCCTCGCCTCGAAAACCGAGACTGCGAATATTGCTAAGGTCTTGAACAGTGCTGATCTTACTGGTAGCATAGCGCTCAAAAGCGAGGAGCAGATCATCTTTATCCATACCCTGCCCATCATCAGTTACTTCACACAGAGTTTTTCCACCATTTTTGATTCTAACTATGATTTCGCTGGCTCCAGCATCAAGGCTATTTTCCACCAGTTCTTTGACCAGGGAAGCCGGGCGCTGAACAACTTCACCAGCTGCAATTTTATTAGTAAGTTTATCGGATAATATTTTAATATCAGACATTTATTAAATCACTCAATTATTAATTATACCATCCCCAACAGGTCTGGCCTTCAATTTAGCAAGTCAAATATATAAAAATATGGATAAAATTGGAATCATTAATATATTTTTGAGGAAACTATTCTTCCAGTTTTTCTTCTACATAAGCAATCAACTGTTCAACTAGCTGATCACACTCCTCCAGCATTTCTTCAGATTCATTCTTCATTTCCCGGGCATAATCCGTGATCTCTTTTTGTTTGGCAAGCATTTTATAATTGGCTTGAATATTATACCTGCTGGCAGTTATTGTAGTCTGAAGGGCTTTGACAGCTGTGCCAATTTCACTGGCTACAGTATCAGGCTTAAACTTGAGCAACTTTTGAAACAGACGCAACATTCGCAGAGATTCCTCGAGCATTTCCAGAGGAACTTCAATAGCTACTTCCAGTGCTTTTTCCAGATCATCACTATTCTGTTTAGAATACTGCATAACGCTTTTAAAGGCCTTTACATCCTGTTCACTCAGATTGAAAAATTTTTCCTGAAAGGCTTCAAATTCGGCTGCCATCATTTCCAGATCCCGGCTCACAAGACTATTTTTGGCCATAATTGATGCTGACATAGAGCCCAGAGAAGCTGCAATTACCGCTGATATTCCGGCTCCACTCCCACTTCCCGGTGTTGGTTTTCCCGCCGCTAATTCGGCAAAATATTTTATTATTTTCTGACTTTCTATAATAATTATACTCCAATTTTATATTCTAATATTTTCTTTTCGGGATCAAACTCCTGAACGTCATTTAACCCTAGATATTCGATGCCCACTTCGATCAATTCCTTTTCTGATACAGAATTCAAGTCGCGCCCTACTTTCTCAAAATAAAATCGCCCCGCTTTTAATAAAGGCTGTTTAAGAATCAGTCCAATCACCTCTGAACCGGTTACTTTTAATCCTTTTTCTTCGGCTAATTCAGAAATTTTTTCAAAGACCTGATGGGGCAGAGTTTTTTGATAATCGGTCAGATTCATAGACACCTGGGCGCACTGATACTCTTCGATATACCAGCCCACAGCTTTGACTGCATCGAATATTCCCGGCTTATGGATTTTTCGTCCATCTTTATCAATTGTCCAGCCACTAGTTCTAATGCGACGGGCTATTTCCTGAGCCGCCTGAGTATCGTGGGTGTTTAAATTCACATTGTAGGCGATCAAAAATTTACGGGCTCCAGTCACCAGAGCACCGGAGCGGGCATTGAATTCAGCCTTAAAATCAGGCTGCCAATTCGGATTTTGCATCTTCTTTTTCAGCCCTTCATATTCTCCGCGCCTGATATTAGCCAGATTTTTCCGTTCAGGTTTGCGGGCTGCTTCTTCGTACAAATATACCGGGATATTGAGTTCACGAGCCACCCGCTCTCCCAATTTTTCCGAAATTGCCACACAATCCTGCATACTCACATTTTGAATAGGAACGAAAGGACACACATCAGTAGCACCAAGCCGGGGATGAACGCCCTGATGATTGCGCATGTCAATGACTTGTGAAGCTTTTTTCACGCCCTGCCAGGCCGCTTCCAGAATAGTATGTCGATCACCGGTAAAAGTGACAACAGTTCTATTGGCAGCTTCACCTCTATCAACATGGAGAATATTGCCGCCGCCCTGCTGGATAACATCAACAATAGCCTGAACTTTTTTTCTGTCCTTACCTGCGCTAAAATTAGGTACGCATTCAACGACCTCCGGAATGGATTGCCTCCTGAAAATTTTTCAAAAATTGGGATTAATAATCGTTATAAATTTTCCTTGCTGGCGTTCAAATTCAGAATTCAATTGCCAAAAATTAAATCAACTGCCCATTTGCGAGAGCATTATAATAAGAAGGATGACCAGCACCAGAATTGCCAGCAGCACCCACACATTTTTTGTAGGACGATTGCGGGTAATTCTCCTAAAGTGAATACCTTCATCCTCATTTTCCTCATCATCTTTGTCTTTCAATTTGAAACGACGATATTTATCCTTATCAAACATTATATCCCTCCAAATAATCTTGAGAAAAAATTAATAAAGGGGCGTAAAAAACCGCCGATTATTGACACATTCGTTAAATATCCAAACAAGATAAGGCCCATTAAAATAAAGCCACCATACTGCCGTAACCAGACAGCAATATGATCGTACTCATCTGGCAAAAGGCCAAATAATATTTTTGAGCCATCTAAAGGTGGCAGAGGAAGTAAATTAAAAAAAGCCAGGGCAATATTGATCTGCAAACTGAGAACAATCATTTGATAAAAAGGTCGTAAAAAATTGATCGGTAAAAAATTAAACAGACCGCTGCCAACAATTCTCAATAAAATTCCACTCAAAAGAGCCAGGAACATATTGGCCAGAGGCCCGGCAATAGAAACAAAGGTCAAATCCTGTTTTGGATTTTCAAAATTAATCGGGTTGACTGGAACAGGTTTTGCCCAGCCAAAATGGACTAAAAAGATCATCAGAGTTCCAAAAGGATCCAGATGAGCAAGCGGATTCATTGTCAGGCGACCATTTCTTTCTGCTGTTGGATCACCTAATTTATTGGCTACCCAGCCATGCATATATTCATGAAAAGATAGGGCCAGAAGAATTGGCGGTACCAGCAAAACTATGGTCTGTAAAGTTTGTAAATTCATTTCCACCTCGGATGAAATGTTCTGTGTTGTTCTTTCAGATAACTTTTGTCTAAATGAGTATAAATCTGAGTTGTAGAAATATCAACATGTCCCAGCATTTCCTGAACTGCTCGCAAATTCGCCCCTCCCTCGAGTAGATGAGTAGCAAAAGAATGACGAAAAATATGGGGGCTGACATTTTTCTTAATGCCAGTCAACTTGACATAATTGTTGATTATTTTCCAGACGCCCATCCTGGAGAGCGGCTTGCCCCGCATATTGAGAAAAAGCACATTTTTACTTTTACCCCGATCAGCCAGGCTCCCTCGAACTCCTTTTATATATTTTTTAATGGCTGATTCAGCACATTTGCCAAAGGGGACAATCCGCTCCTTATTGCCCTTCCCTAAAACTCTGATAACGCCCTCTTCAAAATAGACTTCCGATTTTTTCAGAGCAAGGAGTTCAGAAACCCGCATCCCGGTAGAATACAGAGTTTCGATAATTGCCCGATCGCGAATGCCTTTGCTTTTGTCGGTATCGATTTGATTCAAAATTTCTTCTACTTCATTAATGTCCAGGACTTCTGGTAATTTTTTGGGCATTTTAGGAGCATCAAGGAATTCAGTAGGATTTTTTTCAATAATGTCTTCCTGCAAGAGAAATTTATGAAAGCTTTTTAATGCAGAAATGTTGCGGGCAATTGTTCGTTTGGAAAGTCCGAGTTTGCCCAAAGCAGTTATAAACTTCTGGATATCTTTTAATTTCACTGACCGGGGATCAACAATCTTGCGGTCTTCCATAAACTCACAATAGCGCGTCAGATCATTTTCATAGGCAGAAACAGTATTTGACGATAAGCTTCTCTCTATTCGAATATAATCAATAAAATCTTTCAGATATTGTAACATTATATAAAACTAAGCAAATAGATTTTTTTCAACAATATCGCACAAAATATGTCCAATTGTAATATGTCCTTCCTGAATTCTTTGAACATTTTGAGAAGGTACCTTAATGACCTGATCAGCCAATCCAGCCAGTTTCCCACCATCTTTTCCGGTTAAGACTAAAGTCTGAATCTCGTTTTGCTTACAATGCTGAACTGCTTCAATCACATTTCCGGAATTTCCACTTGTACTAATAGCTATTAATAGATCTCCGGGTTTTGCCAATCCCTGGAGTTGCCGAACGAATATTTTTGCAAAATCATAATCATTGGCCGAAGCCGTCAAAATGGAAGTGTCAGTTGTCAGGGCAATAGCCGGAAGAGCATCGCGTTCAAGATCTAGACGAACAAGAAGTTCAGCAGCAATATGCTGGCTATCGGCTGCACTGCCTCCATTACCACACAGGAAAATTTTGCCGCCCTTTTGCAAAGTTGTTGTCATCGATTGAGCAGCAGCAAAAATAGAATCTGAGCATTTCTCTTCAATTTTATGCTTGACTTCGGAGCTGGATTGGAGCTGGGATTTTATGTTTTCGTATATTTCTTTTTCCGTCAGAATCAATCTCCTTTGTAATGAATAGC
>JAIPJV010000104.1 GCA_021734005.1 Fidelibacterota bacterium | reverse complement strand
TCCTGAAATCTTTTCATCAATTCTTCATCAGTGATTCTATTTTCATTCTTATTTTTATTCATTGAGCCTCGTTTATTATGTTGTAGAACTTGAATCCATAATTTTGATAATTAATGGTATAATAACTTCTTCCGGCTTTAGGGAACTGGATTTTCCCATCAGATCGGCTTTTCTGATCTGGGTGAAAATATATCCAAAATCAGCATCTTTATAAAGGTTATAAGACTTTTGCAATTTTTCCAGCTGCTTTTTTATGAAATAAGGTTTTTTGTCCTTGTCAGGATGATGAACCTGGTAGTAGGACCAAATATCTAAAAATCTATTATACAACATTATAACTAGGTAAGGAATTTCAGCTCCATTTTTAATCAAAATCATGCAGATATTAATCGCCTGGTAAAAATTTTTGTTCCCCACAGCATCAAGGAAATCGTAAATCTGATATTGTTTTTCCCCGCCTACAATCTCTTTGATATCATCAACTGTGATTGTTGCCCCTTTATCCAGACCTACTGTCACTTTTTCCAATTCAGCAAAGGTATGGGATAATGAATCATCGGTTTCAGCGATTAAAAGTTTGCGGGCGTCGGGTTTGATTTGATAGCCCTGTCTTTTTACAAATTTGCTGACAAATTCGGGATAATATTTTGGGAAAGGAGTATAGACTTTAATTTGATGGGCTTTTTTAATCAATTTTTTGACAAGAGCATTTTTTTTCTCAGTTGTTAAAATAAGCAGGATATTTTGATCAATAGAAGAAAAATATTTTAAAATGCGTTTATGGTATTTCTTTTTTAGTTTGTCAATGTCTTTATAGACAACTATTTTTGTACTGGAAAACAGTCCAACGGAGTACAATTCCTCAAGAAAATTTCTATCAATTTCATCTTTTTGAGATTTTTGAGCCTTACCGTAGAATATTTCTTTTTCTTCACAATCGAAAGATTTGTAGAGCGCTTTTAGAATTTTTTGGCGAAGAAAAAAATCGTCGCCAACCAGTATATAGACTGGTTTGAGATTATCTTTTTCGATTTTGTTTAATTCACTGAAGAATGAAGCCAAATATACACCCTTTTATAAAAATATTAAAACCAGAGCAGCGACGATAAGGCAATAAGGGGCAAACAGGCTGAATTTGCCGCTTTCCAGAATTTTGAGTAAAAATTTAATGGCTAGATAACCAATAATAAAAGCTGTTATCATTCCTACAAGTAAGATTCCGATTCCGGGACCAACAACATTACCGGTGAATAGGTCGGCCAATGTAAATACCATAGACCCAGCAATAGCCGGAATGGCAAGTAAAAATGAAAAACGGGCTGCTTCTTTGCGGGAAATTCCTGTGAAAAGTCCTGCACTTATTGTCATCCCAGAACGGGATATACCGGGCAGTATTGCCAGCATTTGGGCCATTCCAATCAGAATTGATTTCCCGGAATTTAAGGATTGGGAGTGAATTCTGATATAGCGGGTTGACCAGAGAACTAGTCCAGTGAAAATTAATGTGAAGCCAACTAAAGTTGTATTATGAAAAATGCTGGTGAAAAAGTCTTCCAGTAACACTCCGCCTAAGGCTGCGGGTATTGTACCAATTATTACAAGAATGCTGAGCTTAAAATAAGGGTCGGATTGGAAATTATGTTTTGGACTGGTCAGACCGGTAAAAAAACTTTTAATCATTTCCGTTATATCAGAAAAATAAATGACAACAACGCTCAAAAGTGTACCAAAATGAACAAAAACCTCAAAGGAGAGGCTCTCCATCCTAAGACCGAGTATTTTTTGAAAAATCACCAGATGACCACTACTACTTACTGGCAGAAATTCTGTAAGCCCCTGTAAAGTTCCAAGAATGACGCTATCAAGATAGTTCATATAAACAACTCCCAAACAAGTTTCATAACAGCTAGTAAATTTATCTCTCAAATAGTAGTTTCGCAAGGTTGCAGTTGGTTTTTCCTGCTGCTGGTTTGCGAATAAAATTATGTTGACAAAATAAATGCAGAATTATAAATTAGGATGCTTTTAATCAGCCCCGATGGCTCAATTGGCAGAGCAGCGGCCTCTTAAGCCGACGGTTACAGGTTCGATTCCTGTTCGGGGTACTAATTGTTTTATCAATAGTTTAGGTAGTTTACCAATAGCCCCTGAGTATTTATTTAGGGGCTTTTTGGGTATCATATTCCTACTTATTCCAAAATAAGCCTCGTCGGTAAAACTTCCGTATCCTACTTCCGTATCCGCATCCAAAATAAAAGTAAAATAACCGCTCTTATCCTGGCCGGTTTGCTGATTTCCTGGGGCTTTATATTGGTTTGTATTACTGATCATTAGCTAAACCTTAGCTATAGCCTAATATTGCCTGTTGGTGCTTATCCTGGCCGTTAACCTGTCCGCTGTTTCGCTGTCTCTGGCCTTTTCTTTGACTATTAGGGTTAACATACTTACTGTTTTGTTGGGTTTCCTGGCTAATATCAAAGTCCTGGTCGAGTTCAGCAATGTCAAAATCTGCATATTTTTCAGTGGTCTTAACCGATGCGTGACCTAACAAGACCTTTACCCTGTAAATATCACGGGTCTGAAAATACTTTTTAACTGCAAAAGTATTCCTTAGACAATGAAAGTTCCTTTTGTCACCGTGTTTAGTCTTGTAAAGTCCAAGGCTAACCAATATATCCTTAAACTTACCTGAAACCGTGTCGTCTATGTAAGTTCCGTCCTTAGCTATAAAATATTGTTTCCTGGTTTCCTTGCTTATAGGGATAGACCGCTCTTTACCGTTCTTTATCGGGTCGTAAGTCTTGATAAAGCCGTTTTCAAAATAACTGTTATGAAGTTCGCCCCTTCTCAATCCTGTTTTCCAGTGGGTATAAATCCTTGCATATAATTCTTTATCGGCCTTAGCCTCGTTTAAGATCAGCTCCATTTCCTGATCTGAATAGTATCGGGGTTTTGTTTTCTTTACTGGTAATTGTCTGATCTTAAAAGGTATTCGCTTTATTTTGCCTGTCTCTAAGCACCAATTTAAAAAGGCTCTGATAGACCTTAACCTAATATTACAAGTAGTATTGTTAGGGTAGTAGTCCTTCATTTTGCTTAAAAAGTCCGTGTAATCCTGTTTACCTAATAACTCTATATCTACGCCCTGATAGATTTCTGAAAAGGTATCAAGGGCTAACCTATAAAGTGAAATTGTAGCCTCTGATTTGCCACTTACATTGAGATAATTAAAAAACTGGTCTATAATATGATCAAGGTCTGTTAAGTGTCTTGGTTCGATTTCGTCAAGGTTCATTAACCCTTGTTTAAAGGCTCGTTCCTGTTTCTCAACTTCCTTGTTAAGTTCACGGGCGCGACGCTTAGATTTAGTATTAAGCGGGATCAATTTTTCGCGCCGTTTTCCCTGATCATTCTTATACCAAATCCTACTGTAATATTTACCTTTTAGTTTTCTTAGTCCGGCCATTATTAACCCCTATATTATGATTTGTCGATAAAATCTTGAAGGTCTTTTTTATTGATCAGCACCTTACCGGCTTTCTTTTCTGATCCGCCTATTTTCCTGGCCTTTAACTTTCCAGCGTTGATATAATTTTCAACTGTTTTCCTTGATACCCTTAAAATGTCTGCCACTTCTTTTTTTGTGTAAAATTTCATCTTTTAGCCTCTTTATTTAACTACCTAACGGTATAAATTACATACCCTTAAAACCAATAGCAAGGTAATATTGGTAAATATATAGTAAAATAATATACCCAATAAATATTAACGGGTATATAATTTTGTAATATACCAATAACTATAACCCTAAATTTCCCATTGTAGCCAATTACTGGGGTTCTGCGGGGGTTTCTATTGCCTAATAATATGTTACTATTACTTGCCATTATTTAGGTGCTCTATTTTGTTTAAAGTGTCTCATATTAGGTTTATACTTTTTATATTGTGAAATATGTAACATTAGTAATTAAAATATTTTGTTAACTGTCACTTTTTTTATAGGTATCAGATTTGTCATATTTTGACACTCTCGATTTTAGGATTTTTGTTAAATAAATCTTGCTGTCGGTTATATTCCTGCAATCTGGCCTTAGCTATTCGATAATATTTTTTATCCTGCTCTATTCCGATAAAAGACCGGTTAAGTTTTAAACTGGCCAAAGGTATTGATCCACTACCAGCGAAGGGGTCTAAAATCAAGTCCTGGGGGTCGCTTAAGGTCTTTATGATATACTTGCATAAACTAAGGGGTTTCTGGGTGGGGTGGTCTGTCCGTTCTTTTACCTTCATATTATCTTTTGAGGGGTGCTTAAGTATTTGATTAGGATGCCGCCGGCCGTTATTCCTGGTGGTATAAGTTTTATCTGATTTCCTGGTCTTGTTTCCGGCGTTATGTTTTTTAGTGTAGGCTTTACCCTTGCTAAATATTGGGTTGTAGGCTAAATCACCGGTCTTAGTTCCTTTTAACTTCCAGACCGTTATAATTTCCGTGTTGCTGATCGGCTGATATTTGCTGATAGGTTGGCCGTTGCTCTTTTGCCAAATATAGTAAAACCTAAATTCAAAGTAATCTGAAAAGCCGTTCGTTATTGCGGTGGTGGTGGGTAGATCCCCAAATATAGCAACCTGGCCTGAGGGTTTAAGCACCTTTGAAAATAACTCACCATAAACATTAAAATCCATATTCCGGCCGTTCCAATCTTTGTAAAGATCAGCAAGGGCTTTTATATAGGGTGGATCGGTGAATATTAGACCGATTGAGTTTTTTTCTATCTCTGGTAAATAGTCAAGACAATTTCCTTTGATCAATTTATTTTCCTTCATAAGTAAAATCCTTCATTAGTTTTCTTTGTCTCTTATTGGGGTTTTTTGATTTGGTTAAAAGCCATAAATCAATCCTACGCCTGTTAAATAGTAATTTGTTAGTATTGCCCGCCCTTGTGTGGGTATCTGGTCTTGTTTTACCATTTTTCTAATGGAGCTCTTAGACAATTTTATATAATCTGATAGCTCGTCGATTGTTAACCATAAATTGGGTTTATCCTGGCTTTTAATTTCGCGCTCTAAATTTTCAATTTTTTTGATTATTTTGTTTGCTGATTTCATTGCTAAACTCCGTTAAAATTGCGGTTCAAATCGTTCTATTTTGAAGGCTTCTTTTATATTTTTTAAATATCTTAATCTCTCTTTTTTAAACATACCTTGAAGGTGTGCTTTAGTATTGGCCTTAGTTAACCTGTCCCTTAGTTTCAGCTGTTGCTCTGTGGCATTATTCCAGTCCTGGCCGTCTTTTAGACCTACAAGTTTTTTAATTTCCCTGGCCTCGGTTCTATAAACTTCCGGTGGTGGTTCTTTATCAAATCTATCAATGAAATGTTTTTTAATTGCCTTGCTCATTTCCTTAAAGTGATCACCTGATTGAGTTCTAAATTTAATTAGATTATCATAAATCCATTTGATTGCCTGATATTTAAATTCAGGGCTAAGCCACATTGCAAAATCAAGGAATAAATAAGGGTGTAGCCAAGTTCCGCCGTTCCTTCCCCTGGTTTTTTCGTATGCTTTTTTCTTAATTCCTACCTGGCCGGTGTCGGTTTTGGTTAAAAGGTTAGAATCCTCACCTTTTATATTTTCAAGTAAAAGACCGGTATCCTCACCTTTTAGGTTTTCTTTTCGCTCTATTACTCTTGAAAAATCATTAGTCCCTTTTTGTCTTAAAAATACTGCTAATTGCTTTTTTGAACCGGTTGCCTTATTGTATATCTTTAATAGATCAGTTGCATTAAAATAACTGTCCTTCGTGCGTTGCCTGATTGTAGTCTCATTATAAACCTGTCCGGCCATTCCTGTAATTGGTAGTTTTCTTTTCATAACTTGGTTAGTTTTCATTTTATCACCTTCTATTTTGTTTGTTAAAATCCTGGGTCGTTATCCTGGGGTTTGTTTTCAAATCGCGCCGTTTTTCGGTTAAAAATAACTTCAATATCGGCCGTATGCCCTTGTCGATTTTTGGCTAAAAGTAGCTTACAATTTTCCTTATAGGTGTTGAGGGTTAGCCCCTTTTCTGGCCTATGTATCAAAATAACTTTGTCGCTGTCCGCCTCGATTGATCCGCTTTCACGTAGTTTGTTTAAGGTTGGTCGATCAGTGGGGTTTCCGTCGCCTCGGTTAAAGTGGCTTAGCATAATTATTGTTGTATTGTGTTTAAGGGCTAAGGCCTTTAATGTTCTTGTGGCCGCAGTTATTTCCATTCTATATTGATCAACCCGTCCGCCTAATATATTTTGTAAATTGTCAACAAATATTATCTTGGGGTTGTATCTACGCTTTAAAAGATCAATCTTGGTCTCAATAGCTGATAATCTGGCTTTAGGTTGTAGAATTTTTAAAGGTTTCTCATAAATCTGTTGTGCTATTTTTTGATATTTTGCCTTATCCTTATCTGTTAGCTGGTCTCTATGCAAGCGGTTAATATCAATTTTTGCTCTTGTGGTTATTATTCGATCAGTAACTTCTCTGGTAGGCATTTCTAATGTTAAATAGCAAATTGTAGGGGGTTTATTATCTCTAAAAATTATGTTTTCTATAATATTCAAAGATAAGGCCGTTTTCCCTGTATTCGTTCCTGCCCCAATAGTAATTAAATCACCTGGCTTTAGACCGCCTGTCCTATAATCATAGCCCCTGTAACCAGTCTTAACCCCTGGATTATTTTCTATTCCGTCTACCCGTTGGTTAATAAGTTTTTCAATCACGGGTTTAATATCCCCAAGTTCCTGGCCGTCGGTTTCTGTTTGTTGGATTTTGTCAAATTTGCTAACTGTTTCAGATATTACCTGCGCTGGTTCGTTATCTATTTGGGTTATTTGGTTTTTAATTTCATTGCTGGCTTTATATATTTGCCTACGCATCCATTGGTCAATAATAAGGGCTTCATAGTCACTAACCTTGACGGGTGATACCGCTTTTTGCATTAGGTCGTTTAACCCCAAGACCTGAAAAATATTGTATTGGCTTAAGTTCACAATATCGATTGTCCGGCCTTCCTTATCGAGTTCTAATATTTTGTTAAATAATTTTCTGTTTTTATTATCAAAAAAGTGCCTGGGGTTTAGTTCGTTAATTTGGCTTAACGCTCTGTCTGGATTTGCTAATAATTCCCCTAAAATTGACTGCTCAGCCTCTAAGTTTTTGAGTTTAATATATTCCTTCGAATAATTATTTTTAGTCATTTAAAGCCTCGTTGATTATTGATTTACCTTTAGTGGTGGGGTAGTATTTGC
>JAIPJV010000103.1 GCA_021734005.1 Fidelibacterota bacterium | reverse complement strand
AAAATTTTTCGCCCCACTCTGATCAATTTTTTAGAGTGATCTCCACCACAAAATACAAAAAAAGTTGCTCTAATTTAAATTTAACTGACAACCTTAATAAATCTTATGTTACTAACAAAGAAACGAAAAAAAAAATAAAAAAAAGTTTGAAAAACACTTGACATTAGCGAAAAGACAGCGTAGTTTACTTACCGGTAAGTAAGTTTGAAAAAGGAAAGCAAATGAAAATTGATGTAAATTCAACAAAAGGCAAAATAATCATGGCAGCCATTAGGTTGTTTCCTGAAAAGGGATATGAAGGCACTTCCATGAATGCCATTGCTAAAGCAGCGGGAGTTACCAAGCCGGCTGTTTACTACTATTTCGAGAACAAAGAAGAAATGTTCAGAGAAATGATCGAAATTGGTCAAAAGCATGGTTTGAAACGAGCCCGTGAGATTATTAAGGATGGAAAACCCTTCCGCGAGAAACTCATAGATCTTATAATGGAACGATTTACCATTCCTCAAAAATTGCCCGAACTGGAAAAATTTTTTTCCTGGGCAAATACAAATGGGATGCAACATGCGCTCAGAATTTGTAGCCGGGACAGTGAAATAATTAATATGATGCGCGAGGCGATTCTGGATTTTCTTGAAAAGGAAGTAAAAAAAGGAAATCTTCGCAAAGATATTGATCTTGATCAATTATTGGCATTATTAGCCGGAGGGATTAATTATCATACCAAAGAACATTTTCTAATGGGTAAAGGAATGATTGAAAGAGAAGATGCTGCGAAAATGGTCGATATTCTATTATACAATAATATTGAAAACAATAGGAGAGAGAATGAGTAGAAAACTAAAAACACTATTTTTGATCCTGCCACTTTTATGGGGACAAATTAGTGCAAAAGTAGTAGAGCTCGATCTTGAGAAGGCAAGATCGATTGCTTTAGAAAACAATCCTTCAATCAAACTGGCCCGGGAGGGAGTACGGAAGGCCAGGGCTCAATCCGTGGAAGCCCGATCCGGCTTTATGCCGCAGGTCAACGCCTTCTCATCTCTGCAACATTCCTGGGATCTACAGGAGAATAAGATTCCCAATTTTCTGAAACCCAGTTTAGCTCCTACTTATACCCAGGTTGGTGGAGCTTTGAAAACAATTGGTCAGAAATTTGATGATCAGGAACTCATTAATCAAGGCCAGGGAATGATAAATTCTGTTGATATGATGCCCGATTATCTGCAGATGGCTTTTGGACTGGAGAATGTAATGTCCTATGGTGTCCAATTACAACAGCCCATTTTCACTGGTGGTTCCATCTGGAATGGTTATAAAATTTCCAAATTGGGAATTGATATTGCTCAATCGCAACTGGAAAATAGCCGCCAGAAAATATTGCAACAGGTTACATCCAGTTATTATAGTACATTGTTTGCAAAGTCGGCAGTCAAGGTTAGCAAAGAAGCTGTAGAGTCTGCTCGTGAAAATCTGGACCAGGTTCAGAGTTTTTATGATCAGGGCAAGGCTTCCAAACTCGACCTGCTGAGAGCAAAAGTCCAACTTGCCAACTTTAAACCCAATTTAGTTTCAGCAAAAAATCGTCTTGAACTGTCAATTTCTCAGCTAATCACCACACTGGGATTGGAATCTGAAACAGAATTTGTTTTCAAAGATAGCCTGGATTATCAACGCAGTCCCTATCTGGACAAATCTCTTCATGAATTAACTCAAATGGCAATTCAAAATCGTCCTGAACTTAATATGCTGGAAACGCAGAACAAAATTGCTGAGAGACAGCTGACCATGGCTCGTGGTTCACGACTTCCATCAGTGAGTTTGAGTACATCCTACCAATATCAGGGTATGCGCAATGATCTGGATTTCAATAGCGATGACTTTAATAAATCCTTTAATACCTCAGTATCACTTAGTATTCCACTTTTTAATGGTTTTAAGAAAACTTCCAAGGTGGAACAGGCCAAAGTCAGAGTTAATGAAACAGAACATCAGAGAACTTCCACAATTGACGGCATTAAACTAGAAGTCAAAAATGCTTATTTATCAATGAAAGAAGCTCAGGAAAAAGTCACAACCCAGAAAGTAACCATAACTCAGGCAGAAGAAGCTTTGAGATTGGCTAAATTAATGTATTCTGAAGGTGCCAGCACTCAGCTGGATGTTCTGAATGCTAATCTTTCGCTGAAACAGGCTAAAATGAATTATCAACAATCTCTGCTGGAATATAATGTTGCTCTGGCAGAATTAAAGAAAGCAATCAATCAATTATAGACAGGATATCTAAGGAGTTTAACATGAGTAAAACAAAACTAATTTTAATCTATTTAATCTCAATGGTAATGCTTTTGACAGTATCATGTCAAAGAGGAACCCAGGAAGAAGTACAGGAAGACGAAAAAATTCCAGTATATGTGACCCAGGTTGAAAAAGGCAATATAGAAAATACTGTTCGTTATCTTGGCAATATTGAAGCTGCCGGTGAAGTTATGGTATTTTCGATGATTCCCAATCAGATTACTTCAATTAAAGCCTATGTCAATGATCAAGTTGATAAAGGCGATGTACTTGCTGTAGTAAAAAATACAAAGCTTGAGCAGGCCGTTAAGCAGGCTCAGGCTGGACTGGAATCAGCACAAGCCAATTATGAAAACGTACTTACTGAATGGAATCGGACAAAAAGGCTTTACGAAGAAGATGCAATCAGTAAATCTCAGTATGATGCTGTTCAGGCACAGAAAAAATCAGCAAAATCAGGTGTCGATCAGGCTCAAGCTGCTCTGGAAAACGCCAAAGAGCAGTATGAAGATTCTTTTATAAAAGCACCGATTTCAGGTATTGTTTCCGATCGTAATTATGATCTTGGTGAACAGACATCACCACAGCAGCCGGCGTATGGGATTGTCAATATGGATAAGGTCAAGATCAAACTTGATGTTGTTGAGGAAGATCTGGCTAAGATTGAAAAAGGCAATAAAGTCTATGTAAAAGTAAATTCCTATCCAGATCAGGTTTTTGAAGGCCAGGTCAAGACTGTTTATCCGACCATTAATCCACGCACAAGAACTGCTAAGGTTGAGGTCGTTCTTGACAATAAAGACGGCAAACTCAAAAGCGGTATGTATGCTACAGTGAATATAGTTACCCAATCCAGCCAGAATAGTGTGATAGTTCCTTCCTATGCAGTCGTAGAGAAAACAACTCGTAAACATATGGGCGGCGAACTGACCAATACAGAAATTGAAGTTAGTCGCTATGTTTATGTAATTAATGATTCAGTAGCGCACAGGCGGGATATCAAAGCCGGCATTATAAATGATGATTATACAGAGGTTTTGGCCGGTCTGGAACCGGGTGACACTCTGGTGACCCGCGGCCAATATAGATTGACCGATCAGGGCCTGGTGAAGATAGTAACGGAATAATGACTGGTCTAAATATAAAAATAAAGAGGATAGAATATGAAATTATCAAAATTATCTATTAGGAGAGGAGTAACCTTTGCCATGCTATACCTTATCTTAATTGGATTTGGTATCTATGGCCTGGGTAATTTAAAACTCGACCTGTATCCTGATATAACTTTTCCTGTTATAGGGATAATGACTGATTATACCGGCGTTGGCCCAGAGGATATTGAAAATACAGTGAGCCGACCTCTGGAAAGTGCAGTAGTATCGGTTGAGAATATTAACAGTATCACTTCCTGGTCAAAATCGGGTTCGTCAACACTTTTACTTGAATTTGACTGGGGAACTGACATGGATCAGGCGGAGATTGATGTTCGAAAGCAAATCGATTTTGTCAGAGATATGTTACCGGAAGGTGCTTCAGAACCGTTGACTTTCGCTTTTAATCCCAGTATGCAACCGATCATGTTTATGTTCGTCTCATCTGATAAACTGGGTGCAGCTGAACTTAAAGAACTCGTTGACGAACAGATAACGCCTCGTTTTGAACGGGTTGAAGGTGTAGCTTCCGCTTACTCAAGTGGTGGCCTTACCCGCCAGATTAAAGTTTTACTAGATCCGGAAAAACTGGCTGCTCATGGTGTTTCCAGTAATACAATTTTAAGAACAATTGGTATGGAAAATCTGCAAATTCCAGGTGGTCTAATTGACGATCAACATAGTGAATTTGCTGTCAGAACTTATGGCGATTATCAAAATGTTGATCAAATAAAAAACACAGTGATCGGCTCCAATCAGGGCGAGCCCATTTATCTGAAAAATGTGGCCAGTGTTATTGATGGTTATAGAGAAAAAACAGAAGTACTCCGCAATAATGGTCAGAATGCTATTATGATCATAATTCAAAAGCAAAATGATGCCAATACAGTGCGGACAGTTTCCAATATTAACGACGAAATTCCCAAGATAGAAAGTGGAATTGGTAAAGGAGTTAAATTTGATACACTCTGGGATCAAGCTGATTTTATCAAAAAATCTCTCAGCAATTTAACCAATACTGGTATCCAGGCCTTTATTCTGGCTTTTCTGGTCATTTTGTTCTTTTTGAGACATATTCGCAGTTCAATAATCGCATCTATTTCAATTCCAATCTCCATTGTGATCACCTTTTTTGTACTCCAGCAGGCCGGATTGACGTTGAACATTATATCTATGGCTGGTCTGGCTCTGGCGATCGGAATGTTGATTGATAACTCGATCGTTGTTCTGGAGAATATTTTCCGGCACAAGGAACAGAACAAAGATATTCGGGTTGCTGCTGATGAAGGTACAACAGAAGTTGGAATGGCAATTATTGCTTCGACTCTGACAACCCTGGCGATTTTTGTTCCGATTCTATTTGTTCCCGGAATTGCTGGAGTAATGTTCAACGATATGGTGGTCGCTATTGTAGGCTCTCTGTCAGTTTCACTGCTTGTTGCTCTTACTTTGATTCCTTTACTGTCTTCTCGTTTGCTTGGCAAAGATATAAAGAGTAATAGTAAATTTCTATCCCGGATCGACACTGGTATTGGAAATTTTCTGGATAATATGGAACGCAAATATGTACAAATTCTGGATTACTTCTTATCCCATAAATTAATCTTTATTGGTGGTCTAATAATTTTGATAATCGGAACGGTTATAATTACACCTCAATTGGGTGGTGAATTTATGCCCAAAACCGATCAGGGTAATCTGGAAATTACAGTAGAGAGAGAAACTTCTGCATCGTTAACTTCTACCAATGAAACCTTTGAAAAGCTGGAAAACATTATTCGGGAAGAAGTTCCCGAGGCAAATAATATTGAAGCCAGCTTTGGAATTCAGGAAGGCTGGGCTGCAATGTTTGGAAGTGGCTCTAATCAGGGTGATATTATGGTAACATTGCCCGATGTTTCTGAAAGAGACCGAACAGTTTTTGAAATTCAGGATACTCTCAGAAAACGTTTTGAAGATATTCCCGGTGCTGAAATTAGATTTCAGCAAGGTGGTATGATGATGGGCAGTGAAGGTGATATCGAGATCAAAATATTTGGTCATGATCGCACTCTTGCCCGGTCAATTGGGGATGAAGTTGCCAAAAAATTAGAAAAAATCGATAATGTCGTTGATATTAATAAAAGTTATTCCATGCCCAAACCAGAATATCAGGTCAGAATTAACCGTGACAGAGTTTCAGCTCTGGGTTTAAATGTCAATCAGGTAGCAACTGCAGTAGAAGTCGCTGTCAAAGGAAAAGTCGCTACTCGTTATCGTGAAGGTGGTAATGAATATGATGTATTCGTAAGATACAAAGAAGATGCCCGGCAAAATAAAAAAGACCTGAATAATATCTATCTGACTTCCATGACTGGTCAACAGGTACCGCTGAAAAATGTCGCTGATATTGTAACTGGTGAAGCAGATTCCCAGATTGACCGTGAAAATCAGGAAAGAATGGTTTCCATCACCTGCAGTGTTTCCGATAATAATCTTCAGGGCGCAATGACTAAAATAGAAAGAGAACTCAACCAGATGGAATTTCCCCGTGATTTCCGCTGGGAAGTTGGTGGAAGTGCAGAAGATATGCAGGAGTCTTTCAAATGGCTGGGAATTGCAATTATTGCCGCTGCCTTTCTGGTTTACATGGTAATGGCTTCCCAGTTTGAATCTCTGCTTGATCCATTTATTATTATTTTTACAGTTCCCCTGGCTATTATTGGTGCTTTATGGGGACTGTTCTTTACGGGAACATCGCTGAGTGTAACTGCTTTGATTGGAATGGTTCTGCTGGTTGGTATTGTTGTGAATAATGGTATTGTGCTTGTTGACTATATCAATCAGCTGCGGGACAAACATGGCTATAATCTGTGGATGGCAATTCTTTCCGGTGGAAAGAGAAGAATGCGTCCTATTCTGATGACTGCGCTTACTACAATTCTGGCAATGATACCTATTGCTCTCAAACTGGGTTCTGGTGCAGAACTCTGGGTTGGAATGGCCCGGGCTGTAATTGGTGGATTGGTCCTGGCTACTATTCTCACTCTAGTTCTGATACCTATTATCTATCTGGTTTTTGAGAAAATCGCTCTCAAGCGGGCTATCAAAAAGCACCAGATCGAAATGCGGCCAATTGGAAGACCGGAAGATTTCGACATTAGCAAAGTTGAGTAATGTTTGCCTACATATAGATAATAAAAAAGCCCCGATCCAATCGGGGCTTTTTTATTTCAATCTATGCGTAATATTTCCTTATTTTTTCTCCATAAAAGGATACCGATAGTCAGTAGGTGGGTTGAAGTTTTCCTTGAGTGTTCGGGGAGATACCCAGCGAAGTAGATTCAATTTGCTACCGGCTTTATCATTTGTCCCTGATGCCCGACCGCCGCCAAATGGCTGCTGGCCGACAACAGCGGCAGTTGGCTTATCATTCTGATAAAAATTACCGGCTGCATGTTCCAGCTTCGCGGTTGCCAAACTGAGTGCTTGACGATCACGGGAGAAAACAGCACCAGTCAGAGCATAAGGAGAGGTATTGTTACACAATTCCAGTGTCTCTTCAAAATTTTCATCTTTGTAAACATAAACAGTGAGAACCGGTCCGAAAATCTCTTCCTCCATGGTTTTAAAGTGGGGATCATCGGTCAGTACAATTGTCGGTTCAATAAAATAGCCTTTGCTATCATCACCTTCACCACCAATAATGATTTCAGCATTATCAGCCTCTTTGGCAAAATCGATGTAACTCATAATATCATTAAAAGCAGCCTCGTCAATTACAGCATTCATAAAATTGGTGAAATTTTCAACATCGCCCATCTTAATTGTTTCAATTTCTTCCAGCAAAATGGACTTGACTTCCGGCCATAAGG
>JAIPJV010000102.1 GCA_021734005.1 Fidelibacterota bacterium | reverse complement strand
ATAAATTGACAGTATAGTTATAAATTTCTGACGACCAGGCCAGGCTGATAAGCAGAAAATTGATTAAAATTATATTCAAAAGGGATCGGCAGTTTATATTCATAAATATCTAACGATTCCTCGTATATAAAATCTTCAAGCCTTGAAGTGTTAGATTCTCTTCCGGAATCACATCAATTATATTTGCAAATTCCTGCGACAAACCTCCCGTAACAATTGTGGTAACCGATTTTTTGCCCAATTCTTTTGCTATTTGTCCCAGCATGCCTTTTACCATATAAACGTGACCGCCAAATATTCCACTCTGCATCTGTTCTTTGGTCGTATCTCCAATAATTCGCTCGGGAAACTGCATGTCCACTGTATGGAGCTGGGCAGCTTTTTTTATAAGTTCATCCAGGCCTGCCTCCAGTCCAGGACTGATAGATCCTCCAATATAATTGCCAGACTCATTGAGAACTTCAAAAGTAGTAGCTGTTCCAAAATCTACAACCACAAGCGGCGGATCATGTTTTTGTCGGGCAGCAACGATATTACAAATTCTGTCAGCACCCAGTGTTTCAGGCTTACTTACCTCCAATTTTAAACCTAGGTCCAGCTTATGGCTAACAATTAAGGGGTCCAGATCAAGATATTTACGGGCCATACCAGCAAAATTACGAGTCAGAATGGGAACAACAGAACCGATGATCGTCGCTTTTAAATCGCGGGGATCCAAACCAGCATCTTCGCACAGCAGCTTCACGGTTACCCAGTATTCATCTACAGTTTTGCTGTGAGAACTGACCAGGCGTCGACTAAGAATTAGGCCATCGTCTTTGTAAATTCCCAAAACTGTATTCGTATTGCCTATATCGATTGCCAATAACATTATAAACTCCTTTTATCAAAACTCACATCACCGGCGTAAAATTTTTCAGTGTGCCTACCAATCTGCAAAAGCAGGGCTCCATCAGAAGCAATATCCACAAATTTACCGGTCACTGATTTTTCTCCCTCAATGAGCGTAATTCCCTGGTTAATATAGGGACACATTCTGCGCCATTTATTCAGAATTGGGTCACTTCCGAATTTGAAAGCCAGATCAAGATTATTATCCAGCGCTTTCAAAATCTTCGTTAAAATATTTTTGCGATCCTGATGCTTACCTGCTTGAACTTTTAGAGAAGTACCATATTGAAGCTCAGTTTTTCGAAAGTAATTTTCGTCTTGGTTAACATTAAGCCCAATGCCGATCACAACTTTATTCAATTCTCGTGAATTAGCTTTTGTTTCAACCAGAATTCCACATACTTTTTTATGGTTAATTAAAATATCATTGGGCCATTTCAAAACCGGTTTCAAAGAGGAAAAAATGGAATCCAGGGCTTCTCCAACAGCAACTGCGCTTAAAAACGTGTAAATAAAACCGGGAATTTGATCCAAATTTTGATTGAATCCAATTGAAAATAATAGACTATGACCAGCCGGTGATTGCCATTTTCGTTTTTTTCGGCCCCGGCCTTTGCTCTGAAAATCAGCCCAAACTATTGTACCATTCTCAAAATCGGTTTGCAATAAGTAGGCATTAGTAGATTCAATCTCATCGAAGTGCAGAATATGATCTTGTAGATATTTAAAATCGGATGATAATTTTTCAGTGCGGGAACTCAATTCATGCCCCTGGCCTCTTTTATTTTATTGTAGGCCTTGTTAATGGCTTTAAATTTATTTTCAGCAACCTCCTTGATCTCCGGCCCCAGATTGGCGACTTTATCGGGATGGTATTTGGTTGCCATTTTGCGATAGGCCTTTTTTACAGAAGTATCATCTGCATCAGAAGCAATTCCCAAAATTTCATAAGCCTGATCAAGATCCGAGCCTTCTTTTATGAACATGGATTTGATTGAATTGTAGTCATTTTCATTGATACCGAGACCATTGGCAATCTCTTTGATAGCGCTGAGTTCTTTGCGACCATAATTACCATCGGCACCGGCAATGCCAAATAAAATATGTAACATTTCCAGCAGAGAATTGTAATCCAGATTGGAACGCACCTGCTGGGTCACATCATAAATATTGTAATCTTTTTCTAGAATTTCTTTATAAATGTACATCAGATCCTGGGCATTATTACTGCCGAACTGTCTGACCAGATAATTTTTTACATATTGGACTTCCGAGGACTTGACCGTATTATCTGCTTTGGTAACATAGGCAAAAAGAGTTAGCATAGAGACAGCGAAATCACCACTTCGAACCTGATTGCGGCTGCGAGCATAGGCATTTCTATTGTAGCGGGAATTGCCATAGGGATGTTCCTGCTGTCGTTGAGCCGCACTATTTTCACCGGTCATCATACTGCCAACATAGGCTCCAATTATTCCGCCCAGGGGCCCCAAAAGGGCAAAGCCAAGGCCTCCACCAATTAATGTACCGGTCCATTTCTTCATTATTATTTCCTTTATAATTTGATCTTGTTTCTTGCACAAATTAAAAATTGATTGCAAATAACATCAACAAATTTATTAGATTTATTCATTAAGACAAACCCAATTCCCGAATGTTCTCGGTTTGATTTAGATATAGACTCACTCTTTTTTGGGATAATTGTCAAAAGCTTTCGCAAAAGGAAGCAAAATGAGCATCATTTACCTGAAGTAAGCATTTTCTATCAAAATATTTTAGATTGATGACAAATAATTTTTCGCCATAAAGCCCTTATCCTCTGAAATTATTTTAATTATCCTACTTTACTTTATTTTTAATTTTTCACTTGGCTTAAATTTTAAAAATTTATAAATTACTCATCGCACTATATAGTAGTTTAGAATTTATTAACCACAACATATTGTGGTTGCCTCGTAAATTCGAGGCCTAAAGCAAATCAGATTAATATTTTAGATTAATTCATTTTTTAACCACAAAAACACTGGAGTCAACTTTGAAAGTCGTCAAACCAAAATGGAATCAAGAGCGCAGAAATGTGCTTGAAGATCGTTATTTATATAATGATGAAAAAGACTGGAACGATCTCGTTGAAAGAATATCCAGCCATGTAAATGCTGATTGTAAAGAAGCTTTGCAGGATTTTAAATTTGTTCCGGCCGGGCGGATTTTAGCTGGACTGGGAACTGATACTGTGAAAACTTTTTTCAATTGCTATGTTTTGGCGTTTGAAGATGTGGGCGATGGAATTGACAGCCGGAGTGCGATCATGGATCTATTCACCCGGGTTTTTGAAATTAGTGCCCGTGGTGGTGGAGTTGGTATCAATTGGTCGCCTTTGCGCCCCAAAGGTAGTGATATTGTCAAAGTCAATGGTGAATCTTCCGGATCAGTTTCCTGGATGGAAGCCCTGGATGCTCTGGCCGGCCGCATTAGTCAGGGTGGTTCCCGCCGGGGAGCCTACATGTTTGGGCTGGAAGCCTGGCATCCCGATATTGAGCGCTTTATTACCATTAAGAAAAATCGTGACAAGATTCAAAATGCCAATCTATCTGTATTTGCTTCTGATGATTTTATGGAAGCTGTCAAAAATGACCAGGAATGGGATTTGATCTTCCCGGATCCAAATTTCGATCGTTATGATGAAGAATGGAACGGTGATATTAAAGAATGGCAGGAAAAAGGCTTTCCTATCAAACATTATAAAACAGTTGAAGCCCGCGAACTATTCAATCTGATTACTGATTATACGCATGATAATGGCGAACCCGGTCTGGTTTTTCTGGAGCGCTACAACGAAACCAATATTGCCAAACGCGACGAAAAGATCATCGCCACCAACCCCTGTGGAGAGCAGGGTCTTTCTGCCAATTCCGTCTGCAATCTTGGATCCATCAATCTCACCCAATTTGTGGATGTTGACTCCGGCGAAATTTTATTCGATGAATTGAAAAAAACTGTCCACCTGGGCACTGAATTCCTCGATGAAATAATTGATATCAACCCCTATTACCTTGATAAAGCCCGCGAGCATCAGCTCAATTTTCGCAAAATCGGCCTAGGCATTCTGGGGTTGGCTGATTTTTTGATTTTACAAAATATTAAATATGGTTCCGAAGAATCCTATAAATTAATGAATAAAGTTATGTCCTTTATTCAGAATGAAACTTTTCGCAAATCTGCTCTCCTGGCCCGGGACAAACGCCCCGCGCCCATCTGGAATGAATACATGCTGGAAAATCGATATATTCAACAATTAGACGACGATGTCAAGGCTTTGATCAAAAAGCATGGGCTCAGAAACACCCGGCTATTGACAGTAGCCCCAACCGGTTCAACCGGAATGTTGGCCGGTGTATCTTCGGGCATTGAGCCCAATTTTGCTTTTGAACTTTTTCGCGAAGACCGGTTAGGCGGCCGGCAGGTAATCCATTGGCTGCCCGAGCGAAAAGATGAACTAGGACTCAAAGATGAGGTCTTTGTGGAAGCATCAGATCTGACCTCCCGACGACATGTTGATATGCAGGCTACTATTCAAAAATATGTGGATAGCAGCATCAGCAAAACTATCAACGCTCCCAATGAAGCCACACGGGAAGATACCCGGGAAGTTTACCAGTATGCCTATGAATCAGGCTGTAAAGGGATAACTTATTACAGAGATGGCAGCCGGCAGGGTGTTCTCAGAAAAAAAGAGCAGGAAAAGAAAAAGGAAGAGGTCTCGGAACTTGAAAAAATGTTTAAAAAGGCCGGAGATTCAGTTATTCCCCATGATGTAAAAATTCCCAAAGAGCCGCCTGTTAAACTTTATAAGCGCCGGGACAACCATTCTCAAAAATGGTACTTTTTTGTAGCCTTTGCTGATCGTGATTATCATCGTCCATTTGCCCTTTTTATCAAGACCAATAATTACGCCAGTGGCGAAGTCGCCGATTGGATAATTTCCAAAATGGAACGGCTGATGGCTTCTCATGGTATTGATGAAGATCTTATTGATGAGCAGGTCAAAAAATATTCCGGCCAAAGCAATATTGATAAAATCGGCCGTACAATCAGCATGTCACTGCGCCACAATATTCAAATCAAAGATATAGTTGAGATATTAGATCGATGTGAACCTGATTTTTCTTCACTGGTATTTCATATTAAAAAATTGCTGGAAATGTTCATCCCTGATGGCACTGAAGCTGGTGAAAGTTGTCCTGAGTGTGGCGGCGACCTTGTTTATCAGGAAGGTTGCATGTTCTGCCCATCCTGCCAATGGTCCAAATGTGGATAAAGTTGAGGCTAAGGTTGAGGTTAAGGTTAAGATCGAGATCTAGATTTGGGCAAGAAGATCAAATTTGTTTAAAAATATATGAATTGCTATTTAATTTTCTTTTGACAGCGGGGGCAAAAATGGGTGCTGCGTTGTGAAACTTTGGTTTTTTTAATCTTACTGCCGCAGCGATAGCATTTTTCTCCATCACGCTGATAGACCTGAAGGGAATCACTATTCCGGCCTCTTTCCTGATTCATGCGGGCAAAATTGCCGAGACCGGATCCCAAAGTCGTGCCCTTATTTTTTATTCCTCTTTGAAGCACATTTTTAATGGCCTGATATAATTTTCCCTGTTTTTCTTCGGGAATCAATTCCGAGCTCTGTTTAGGATGGATTCCCGCTTCCCAGAGCGCTTCATCTGTATAGATATTCCCCAATCCGGCAATAAAACTTTGATCCAGTAATAATGATTTGATCATTCGGGAACGCTTAGATAGGTCTTTGCGGAACTGTTCCAGAGTAAAATTTTCTCCCAAAGGCTCAGGCCCCAGTTTGCCTAGAATTTCCTGCGGTTCATCGGTCAAATAAAAACGACCAAACTTGCGGGTGTCATTGTAATGAAGCTGCAAACCATTTTCAAAATAATAAACAACCCGATCGTGTTTCTCCAGAGAATCGCCCTGGTCATGCAAAATCAATTTTCCAGTCATCCTCAAATGGAGGATCAGGGTTTTGCCATTCGAGATTGAAAAGACGAGATATTTAGCCCGCCGACCAAAATCTTGAATACTATTCCCAATCAATTCATTTTTGAATTCTTTTGCAGAGTAGCCCCGAACTGCTCTTGCCCAGGTAATGCTTATATCAACAATTTCCTTATTTTGAAAGGGCGCTTTTTTCAAGTCTCGAATAATGGTCTCAACTTCCGGCAGTTCCGGCATATTCACCTCATTTTTTGGATTAATTGATCTGGCAACTAGTTAGTGGCGCCGGCTGTTGCAGCTACACTCGCAGCAGTTGTTGCAGCAGCGATAGCTGCCTGCATAGCCTGAATAGCCTCCTGAGTAGCCTGGGCAGTTACCTCTCCATTACAAATCTTTTTGATCCGCTTCTTGTTTTGTTTTAATTTCTTTTTATCAAAATTAACCCTTAGCAGTCCAGTCTTATCAGCTAACGCGAGAACAACTGTAGTTCTTGGGTCCAGGTCTTCCCTGTCTGAAAAAATAGCTTCTCTGATGCGGTTTTTCAACTCCCGTTCCGGTCCGGGGTCAACTTCGGGATATACTTTCCGCTTAAATATTAAAAGTACGTCCTCCTCTTTCATTCGCAAAATACCCCGGCGGCATAATTGCTTTGCTGTCCGATGTTTGAGCTTGCTCATATTTGCGAATTTGCTGACCCAGGTCTGCATCCGGCGTTCTTTACGGGAATCAAAAATAGATTCCAGACATTCATCAAGTAGCGGGTCGCCAAATTTTGTCTTATCTACAGGCTTAGCTAATTTTTTCTTATCAGAAGGATCAACTTTTATGCGCTCAGTGAGGAGCAGTTCGGCCATAAAGGCTCCACTGACCGCAAAATTGTACATAGTTCCAATGGGAATTGTCCCTTCTTTGTCTTTAAAGGCTAGTAACATGATTTCTTCATATAAATATAATTGTCGGCCTGTCATAGAGTTACTCCTTTTTATCAATACTCAAATTGAATATAACTAAAAATAGAAGTTCAGACAATTAAAATGTTGAATAGTTGGGCTAATATTTTGGAGCTTTATCCAATTTGATAAAACTTGTTCAGCTATTTTCCACAGTACCATTTTAGAAAAATTATATAAAAGGAGGCAATTATAGAAAAAATTGCAAAAGGTACAGTAGCTTCAACTCCAAACAGCATGACTGTAATGGCCATTCCAGCGCTGCCATTTTTAAAAGTGCCAAATAGTACATAAAGCACATTATATTCACGTTTTATACGGTCCTTTAAAATATAATATATCAAAGCCCCTAACCCAAATCGCATAATAATAAACAGAGCTATTATCCCAATTATCCCGGAAAAATAGTGGAGAAAAACATCACTATTGACACCGATAGTGACGTAAAAAAGCAGTCCGCAAGATAAATTGACAACAATCTCAGTAATATCACCGCTGAGTAC
>JAIPJV010000101.1 GCA_021734005.1 Fidelibacterota bacterium | reverse complement strand
TACTAACAATATTGAGACTCTTGATCTCTTTGATGGCTACAATCTCAAACTGGTTCTTCAGGGACATCTGCATATTGTAGAAGACATTTTTTACAAAGGTACTCATTTTGTGACTGGCGGTGCTGTGAGTGGAAATTGGTGGAATGGTTCCCGCTATGGTTTTGAAGAAGGTTTTGTGGTTGTTGAAATTGACGCCGATGAATTTAAATGGCATTATGAGGATTACGGTTGGAAGGTAACGGATGAGGAATAAGTATTTTAGTTTAGATAAGATTAGGGTCAAATTAGATTGTCCTTGTTTTTTAGGTCGCCATGAAGTAATTTATTTGCAGTTGGTAAAAACTGAGTAATAATAACAATTTAGTTTTACTGAAATGGCAAAAATTAATTATATCTTGGCCGAATTGTTAATTTTAATTTTTTAATTCTTTTTCTTTATGGGCAAATCTTCAAAAATATCAGAAAGAATTATTGAAGATATATTCGTTTTAGATAAAAGATTACTTGCGAATATATTAAATGTAAATTTGGAAGATCTTGTTCTTCTAGCCAGACAAAAAGTATTAAACAGCGGATTACTTGACCTTCTTTATGTTTATCAAAAGCAGCTGTTTTTGATTGAATTAAAAGTTGTGCCGTTTTGTGATGATTTTATTAAACAGATTAACGCTTATGAAAAAGATTTATTAGATCTGCAAGAAAGTAATAAACTAATTGATGGCGAAATTAAAAAATATATTTTTGTCACAAAATTTTCTAAGAAAAACAAGGTGAAATGTGACAGCCATGATATACATTTAAAGAAGATTAATCCAGCTGAATTGTTTCATAAATATCATCAGCATTTCAAGGAATTATCACAATTTTTAAAAATAAAATCTGCTGATTATGGGGTAGTGCGAATTGGATTATTAAATTCTACTATATTTAATATTGGAGAGGGATATAGTATACACAAAATTTCCAAAATTGAAAATAGATCACCTAAGACTATTAGGAACAGAATCAGTGTAGCAATTCAACTTGGCCTGGTAATGAAAAACAAGAACAAAATTTTTCTTACAGAATTAGGCAATTCTTTTATCAAGGCTAATGAAAACAAAATTAGTGATTCTTTAACAAACGGCCAGATAGATATTCTTTATTCCTATTTGAAAGATAATCCACTCCAGTCTTCTATAGCATATACTATATTTACATTAGTAGAATCTGTTTTTGTTTTGTCAAAAAGTATTTATCCTGTTCCTTTTGAGGATCTAAAAAAATATTTTGTTAAAACAGTAGGAAAAGAAAATACATGGAAATCAAAAAAATCTAAAAAAACAGCTACATATATATTTTCTAATTATGCGATCGAATTGGAATTGATTTCGAAAATGGACAATAATTTTTTCATAACACCTAAAGGAATTCAGTCTGTGCTACTCCTTCAGTTAAACCGATCAATTAAATTGATTGAAACAAAATCAATAATAGGATAAAAATTATGAATTGGATAAAAGTAAATGCCGAATTGCCTCAAAAAGACGAACTAGTTTTCGTTTTAATTAAAAATGAGATACCATCAACAGCAAAATTTGTAAAGGACATAAATGGTTTCTATTTTGATGGCCTGGAGGTTGAAAACGTAACCCATTGGTTGCAAATACCAGAATTGAAGAAAGGAAACAATCTGAATCTTGATGAAACATTGAAACCTGCTTTTTAGTTTCTATACAAGAACCTTTACGTTAAATTTTGTAACCCCAATTCCCACCCAATTATCTAAAGCTGTTATTTCAAATTAATTTGATGAGGAAAATATGCGCTATGTGATTTTAACAGGAGCGTCCAGCGGAATTGGTTTGGCTGCAGCGAAAAATTTATTGCAGCAAGGTTTTCATGTGCTAGCGGTTTCCCGCCACAAAAATACAGATCTAATAAAGTACGCAGATAAACAGAGTGGCAAAATAGATTACATAGAATTTGATCTTAGTAAAACTGCTGAGATTGAAAATTTTATGGAGCAGGTTTTCGGTAAAATTGTTCTGGCCGAAGCCGATGGTATTCACCTGATCAACAATGCTGGTGTTCTGGAGCCTGTGAAAATGATGGAAGATGTCGAGCCGTCTGAATATGAAAAAAGTCTGAGTGTAAATCTTGTGGCGCCTATGGCTCTTATCTCCCAATTTTTGAAACAGACAGGGGAACAGAATATTGACAAACGGATTATCAACATTTCTTCCGGTGCTGGTGATCATCCTTATGCTGGCTGGGCAGCCTATTGCACTTCCAAAGCCGGCCTCGATATGGTCACCCGGGTTGTAAAGGCTGAACAGTCCAACGCCAAATATCCGGCTCAGATTGTATCCTTTGCTCCCGGCGTAGTCGCTACATCCATGCAGAAACTGATTAGAAGCAAAAGTAAATCTGAGTTTCCCCACGTAGATCGCTTCAAAGCCTTTCATAGAAACCAGCAATTACTGGATCCAGATATTGTTGGAAAAAAAATCGCTGAATTACTGGAGCAGAAAATTTTCCCAGATGGGCAAAAAATTGATATAAGAGATTGAGATATTCGTTTAAAAAAAATGTTAAAAAATATCAAGTTGAGCTGTGTAATTCGCTCATTGTAAAAAATCAAAATAGTAGAAAAAATATAAGGTTGTATTGGGCGTCTCGAAGAGAACTCTTGCGAAGGAAGCGAAGGGCGGCTTTTGGATTATTTAAGACTATGAATTAATCCTATCTGGAAACTGCTCATCCTGCTGAGGATGATAATAAACATCAACCCGCTCCGATCTTTCAAAATAGGTTCGCCAGATTGTTGCCCATAGCATAGTTTGGACTGAACCGGCCAGAGCCATAGTATTTTTCATCTGCCAGCCCTTTCCAGGAATAGTGAACAGGCTGTGAACAACAAAATAGACAATTCCAACAACAAACATTAAAAAGAGTTTGTCTTTGATGTATTCGGGAATTTCAGGCTGGCGAATCTGAACAACTTGAATTATCAAATAGAGCAGATATAAGGTCACGCCAACTTCCAGCCCTTCCAAAAGAATCTCTATAATCGGCCGGCTGGTCTCACCAAAAAGTTCACCACCCAGCATAAACACCATAGTTAAACTGGTCACAATATTTAAAAGGCATAAAAAATAAAAAAACTTCAGCCATCCGCCGAATTCTTCAAATTTACTGGCCATAGTATAATTTCCTGTTATCAGTTAGTTGCGTGTTATTTTTTGGGAAAACATTTCAATGAAGACGCCCTTTTTGCTCAGCAATCTTTTGAATCTGCGGCCGTAGATCAATTCATATTGCTGCTCCTTTTCAGGGAATTTCTGCAAAATTTTTTGCTTCACTTTTTCAAGATAGATGAGGGCTTCCTGCTCATCAAAATTAGTGCTCTGAATTTTACTGACCACATCATCAGAATAATTCCGCAGCCATTTCATTTTTTTGTCTTCATCATTGAAAATTTCTTGCATTTAAAACCCACTATTTATCAAGAGTATATAGGTTGGTGCGCCTGTCCTGGAAAAGATCATTATTATCATTAATTGATTTTTGGCTGGCCCGGGCTGGATCGATGTCAACTTTGAGGATTTGTTCTTTATTTTGGGATAATTGTCCCAAACGACTGCCATCAATATCTGTGACCTGACTCTTTCCTGTGAATGTTAATTTTTGCCCGGTTCTATTTTCAGTCCCGAACCGGTTGGCTGTAGCAGTAAAGACTTTGTTCTCAATACTTCTGGTTACCATAGCATCCTGACAATAGGGCAAAACCAGATTGGCTGGATGGGCGATCAATTGAGCACCCTGCAAAGCCAGACTGCGGGCCGTCTCCGGGAATATCCAGTCAAAGCAGATCATTACTCCGACCTGAACTCCCAGGAGATCAAAAATTCCAGGCGATTGTTGACCGGAATCAAAGCACTTTTTTTCCTGATCGAATAGATGGATTTTACGATAATTGCCTTTAAAATTGCCATTTCCATAGACAGCAGCACTATTATATAAATTGGAACCACTTTTTTCAGCAACCCCTAGAATAATGGCAGTATTAAGCCGGCTGCTTAATTTTTGCATTTTGTCAGAGGTGTGACTGCCAGGGAATTCCTCGGCACGTTCTTTTAATTCCTGGCGCGATTTAAATTGATAGCCGGTAGTACACAATTCCGGCAACACCCACAGATCAACATCCCGGTGTTTTTCCAGGTTTGATTCAATGTTATTGATATTTTTTTCAATTTGGCCCCATTCGGGATTAAACTGATAAATTCCTATTTTCATATCAAGAATTCCTTACAAAATCTTAAATCGTAAGTTAATTATAAAGAAAGCATACAAAAGCAGGAGTAAAATTCCAGTCTTGCGCCCAATCTTTTTTTGACTGAAAAGAGCGCCGAATAAAACAACATGGGCGGCCAGCATAAACCAGTTATTGAAACTTACCACTCTGCGCTCAACCTGTAATGATGAAATAATCGGAATAATTCCCAGAACAAAAGCAGTATTAAAAAGATTGCTGCCAATTACATTGCCAACTGAAATATCGTGTTCCTGTTTAATGGAAGCCACCAAACTGGTAAATAGTTCCGGGAGAGAGGTTCCCAGCGCAATTATTGTCAGACCGATGGTCAGTTCAGAAACGCCGAGAATATTAGCCAGCATAACTCCGCCTCTCACAGTTAAATTTCCCCCGGCTACCAGACCAATTATCCCCAAAACAGAAAGAATAATATTCTTGGCAAGATGTTCACGGTCAATGTTTTCCATATCTGGTTCATAGCCTTCTACTTTTCTATTTTTTATCAAATAGCCCATATAAATGAGAAACATGATCAGCAAAACGATGCCTTCCCAGCGGCTTAAAATTCCATTGGCACAAAAGATCATAAAAAATACAATCACAGTCATGAGAACAGGCAGATCAAATTTGAGCGATCTGGGGTTGGATGTGATGGGCTGAAAAAGAGCCGAGGCTCCCAATACTAGCAGTAGGTTGGCAATGTTGCTACCAACAATATTGCCTACGCTAACACTGTCAGAGCCTTCCAGAACACCGAACAGGCTGACCACAAACTCAGGCATGGAAGTACCTAGAGCCACGACAGTCAGGCCGATGATCATTTTTTGGACGCCAAATTTGAGGGCAATAGCAGAACTGCCTTCCACCAGTAGATTGGCTCCCAGATAGAGGAAGAAAACTCCGGCCAGCAAATAAAATATATACATACTCACCTTTGAATAAGCTTATCAATTTGAGCGAAATTTCACAACTCAAGCAATCTTCAGCATAAATAGCTGCATAAGATACCATATATTAAGCGCTATAGCAATTAAAATCAGGTCTGATTTTATATTTGAAAGGTTTGTTTTTTTGGGGTAATTGTAAACGTGCGAGGATTTTTCCTGGATATGTGCCCGGATAACAAATGCTAAGTACATCTGCTAATAATAAGTTCGCGGCTAGAATCCTAATCCTGCTGAAATTTTTCCAGGTAGAATTGACCTTTGTGATAACGGCCAAAAGTAAAATGCTCCAGCCAGTCACCTAAATTAATAAATATGCCGCCTTCTTTTTCATACTTCATGGGAAAATGATAGTGCCCGGTGACTACAAAATTATAGCCTTGCTGAAATTTTTTATGGCTGAAGTCTTCAATTTTTCGCATATAAAGATTTTCCAGCGTATCACTGGAGTCCGGCGATTTGTTTCGGCTGGTGCGGGAAACCAAGCGGGCAATTCGGTAGGCTAGATCAGGATGGAGAAGACGAAAGAGTTTGATGATTAGCGGGTTGCGAATAACTTTGCGAAAAGCAGGATAAAAGGGGTCCAGGTTTAATTTTCCATCGCCGTGAGTTATGAAAAATTTCTTATCATCGATTTCCATATTCACATCATCGTAATAAACTTCCATCCCATTCTCTGTGAAAAAATCATATAGCCAGTAATCATGATTGCCGCCCATAAAATGCACCTGACAACCGGATTTTACTACGGCTTTTAATTCGCACAAAATATCAAAATAATGGCGGGGAATTACATATTTATATTCGAACCAGAAATCAAAAAAATCACCGACAATATAGAGTCGGTCAGCTCCATTTTTTATCTGCTTGAGCAGTTCGAAAAAAAGCTGCCTTCGCCCCCGTTCCTCTTCGTTGAGAAAAGGCATGAAATGATTGTCGGAAATGAAATAGATTTCTTTGTCCATAGCAAGAACAAATCTAAAACAAAGATTTCAAAACGAAAAGAAACAAAATAAAAAATTTTCTTCCGATTTTTGAGAATATGATTGTGGCAGGCGGTAAATTCAATTATTATAAATGGGAAATTAATTTAAACCCTCCTCTTGAAAGGCCATTATCCAAAATACTATCCTGATTAATCAATCTCTGGCACTATTTTTGTTCCTATCAATAATTGCAATTAAAATTATAATCTTGCAAAGGAGACTATATGGAAGTTGTGCTAACAATCAATCCGGGTTCGACTTCGACCAAATTGGGGCTTTTCAGCAGGAGTGAAAAAGTCAAAGACCGCTCTATTGACCATTCTAATGATGGTCTGGCTGATATGCATTCTATAAAAGAACAGCTGCCCCTCCGGTTGAAAGTTGTCAAAGATACGATCAAATCCTGGCTAAATGGTAATCAGCTGGTTGCTGTTGTAGGCCGGGGTGGCTTGATCGGCCCAATTGAAAGTGGCGTTTATGATATCAATGACGAGATCAAGGATGTTACAATTAATTGTAAATACGCCACCCACGCCAGTAATCTGGGCGCCTCGATTGCTGATGGGATCGCCCGTGAGCACAATGTTCCCGGCTATATAGTTGATCCGGTAACTGTAGATGAGATGATACCGGAAGCCCGCATTTCCGGAGTTCCTGAAATAGAACGCCGCAGCCGTCTTCATGCTCTCAACATTAATGCCTGTGTTCGGAAAGCTGCTGAGGAATTGGACAGGGAGATTGAAGAGTGTAACTTTATAGTCGCTCATATGGGAGGGGGAATTTCCATTGCGCCAATTCGCAGAGGTCGCATAATTGACGTTAATGATGCTTTGTTGGGAATGGGTCCCTTTTCACCGGAGCGCGCCGGTGCCCTTCCTCTGGAAGGTGTCATTCGTATGGCCCGGTCTGATAAATTTAGCAATATTAAAGAGCTGTTTAGAAAATTAACCAAAAATAGCGGTGTAAAAGGCTATCTGGGAACTGGTGATATGCGGGAAGTAATGAAACGGATTGACAAGGGCGATGAAAAAGCACAATTAATATACAAAGCTTTGCTTTATCAGGTTGCCAAGGAAATCGGCGCCATGGCTACTACATTAAACGGTAATGTTGACCGTATTGTTTATACTG